>NZ_JAANNX010000106.1:0-9881 GCF_013363615.1 Streptomyces sp. CAI-85
GTTCTGCGCGTAGTTGTTGCGCAGGACGAGCGCGCCGACCTCGTCGGTCATCTCGGCGAGCAGCTTGTTGCGCTGCTTGACGGTCATGTCGCCCTCGGTGACCAGACCGTTGAGCAGGATCTTGATGTTCACCTCGTGGTCGGAGGTGTCCACGCCCGCGCTGTTGTCGATGGCATCCGTGTTGATCTTGCCGCCGGTGCGGGCGAACTCGATCCGGCCGAGCTGGGTCAGGCCCAGGTTGCCGCCCTCGCCGACGACCTTGACCCGCAGGTCCTGGCCGTCGACACGGATCGGGTCGTTGGCCTTGTCGCCGACGTCCGCGTTCGACTCGGTGCTCGCCTTGACGTAGGTGCCGATGCCGCCGTTCCACAGCAGGTCCACCGGGGCGCTGAGGATCGCCCGCATCAGGTCGGCCGGGGTCATCTTGGTGACGCCCGACGCGATGCCGAGGGCCTCGCGGATGTGCCCGTTGACGGGGATCGCCTTGGCCGTGCGCGGGAAGACGCCGCCGCCCGCGGAGATCAGGGCGCTGTCGTAGTCGGCCCAGCTCGACCGGGGCAGCTCGAACAGCCGGCGGCGCTCGGCGTACGAGGTGGCCGCGTCCGGGTTCGGGTCGATGAAGATGTGCCGGTGGTCGAAGGCGGCGACCAGCCGGATGTGCTCGGAGAGCAGCATGCCGTTGCCGAACACGTCACCGGACATGTCACCGATGCCGACGACCGTGAAGTCCTCGACCTGCGTGTTCACGTCCAGCTCGCGGAAGTGCCGCTTGACGGACTCCCAGGCGCCGCGGGCGGTGATGCCCATGGCCTTGTGGTCGTAGCCGGCCGAGCCGCCGGAGGCGAAGGCGTCGCCGAGCCAGAAGTCGTAGGACTGGGCGACCTCGTTGGCGATGTCGGAGAACGTCGCCGTGCCCTTGTCGGCGGCGACCACGAGATACGTGTCGTCCTCGTCGTGCCGCACCACACCGGACGGGGGCACGACCTCGCCGGCCACCATGTTGTCGGTGATGTCGAGCAGCGCCGAGATGAACGTCCGGTAGCTGGCGACGCCCTCGGCGAGCCACGCGTCGCGGTCCTCGGCCGGGTCGGGGAGCTGCTTGGCGACGAAGCCGCCCTTGGCGCCGACCGGCACGATCACCGTGTTCTTCACCATCTGCGCCTTGACCAGGCCCAGGATCTCGGTGCGGAAGTCCTCCCGCCGGTCGGACCAGCGCAGACCGCCGCGCGCGACCTTCCCGAACCGCAGGTGCACGCCCTCGACGCGCGGCGAGTACACCCAGATCTCGAACGCCGGCCGCGGCGCCGGCAGATCCGGGATGGCCTGCGGGTCGAACTTCATGGACACGTACTCGTGCGGCCGGCCGTCCGCGCCCTGCTGGAAGAAGTTGGTCCGCAGGGTCGCCTTGATGACGGTCAGGAAGGAGCGCAGGATGCGGTCCTCGTCGAGCGAGGCGACCTGGTCGAGCGCCGCCTCCAGCTCCTCCAGGAGCGCGTCGACGATCTCCAGCCCGGCGCCCTGCCGCTCCGGCGCCATCCGCGCCTCGAACAGCGACACCAGCAGCCGGGTGGTGTGCACGTTGGTGCGGAGGGTGTCCTCCATGTAGTCCTGGCTGAACGTGGACCCGGCCTGCCGCAGGTACTTGGCGTAGGCGCGCAGCACCATCGCCTGCCGCCAGGTCAGCCCGGCGCCCAGCACCAGCGCGTTGAACCCGTCGTTCTCCGCGAGACCGGTCCAGGTCGCGGAGAACGCCTCCTGGAACCGCTCACGGCCGTCGTCGCCGAGCAGATCGGTGGTGCCGCCGCCCAGCGCCTTGGGGATGCGCAGCCCGAAGTCGTAGATCCAGGCGACCGAGCGGTCGGCGCAGCGCAGTTCGTAGGGCCGCTCGTCGATCACCTCGACGCCGAGCCGGTTGAGCACCGGCAGCACCGCCGACAGGGAGATCGCGTCACCCTTGCGGTAGATCTTGAACCGGCGCTCGTCGGGTGCGGCGCCCACCGGCTCGTACAGGCTGAGCGAGAAGTTCCGCTCCTCGGAGAGCCGTTCGAGGTGGACGAGGTCGGAGACCGCGGCGCGCGGGGTGTGGTCGGCCTTGTAGCCCTCGGTGAAGGCGCTGTGGTAGCGGCGCAGCAGCTCCGCGGCCCGCTCCTCGCCCAGCTCGGCGTCGAGCGCCTCGGAGAAGGCGTCGGACCAGGACCGGGCGGCCTCCACCAGCCGCGCCTCGATCCGGTCCTTGTCGGCCTCGGACAGCTCGGGCAGCTCGGTGCCCTGCGGGACGCGGACGACGAAGTGCAGCCGGGACAGGATCGACTCGGTGTTCCAGGCGGTGAAGTCGACGCTGGTGCCGCCCAGCTCCTCCTTGAGGATGTCGATGATCCGCAGCCGGACGCCGGTGGTGTAGCGGTCGCGGGGCAGGTAGACGAGCGCCGAGTAGTAGCGCCCGTACTCGTCCTGCCGCAGGTAGAGCCGCAGCCGGCGGCGTTCCTGGAGGTAGAGGACGCTGGTGACGATGGACCGCAGCTCGTCGACCGGGGTCTGGAACAGCTCGTCGCGCGGGTACGTCTCCATGATCTGGAGCAGGTCGCGGCCGTCGTGGCTGTTGGGCGAGAACCCGGCGCCCTTGAGCACCGCGTCGACCTTGCGCCGTACGACGGGCACCCGCAGCACCGACTCGGTGTACGCGGCGGAGGAGAACAGACCGAGGAAGCGGCGCTCGCCGATGACGTTGCCGTCGGCGTCGAACTTCTTCACGCCCACGTAGTCGAGGTAGGACGGCCGGTGCACGGTGGCCCGGCTGTTCGCCTTGGTCAGCACCAGCAGCTTGTGCTCACGGGCCTTGGCCCGGGCGTCGGCCGGCAGCCGCTCGAAGGACGGGCTGACCGGGTGGGCGTCCTCACCGGTGTGGTGCGGGTCGGCACGCAGTATGCCGAGACCGGTCCCGGGGACCGCGGCGAGGGAGTCGTCCTCGCGGAGCTGGTACTCCCGGTAGCCGAGGAAGGTGAAGTGGTCGGCGGCGAGCCAGCGCAGCAGCTCGCGGGCCTCCTCGACCTCGGGGGTGGCGAGGTCGTCGGGGACGGGCTCCTCGGGGAGGTCGTCGGCGATCCGCAGCGCGGCCTCCCGCATCTTCTCCCAGTCCTCGACGGCCTCCCGGACGTCGGAGAGGACCCGCAGCAGATCGGCGGTGATCTGCTTGAGGTCGGCGCGATCGGTCTCGCGGTCCGTCTCCACATGGATCCAGGACTCGATGTGCGCGTCGTGCGGAAGGTCCGCGGCGGACGGCGGGGTGCGCAGCACCTCGATCAGCTTGCCGGTGACATCGCGGCGGACGACGACCTGCGGGTGGACGACGAGGTGGATGCCCCGCCCCTGGCGGCTCAGCTCGTTGGTGACGGAGTCCACGAGGAAGGGCATGTCGTCGGTGACGACCTCCACGACGGAATGGCTGCACGTCCAGCCGTTCCCCTCGACCGTCGGGGTGTGGACCCGGACGTTGGCGGTGCCCTGCGGCCGGTTCTCGGCGAGCCGGTAGTGCGAGAGCGCGGCACCGAAGACATCGACCGGGTCACGGTCGGTGAGGTCTTCCGGTGCGGTGTGCAGGTAGTAGCGCTGGAGGAACGCGAGGAGGGTGTCCCGGTCCGGAAGCCCCTCACCCGTCGTCCCAGTCGGTAGGTTCCCCCCGACCGGGCTGTTCTCAGCGACCCGCGCCGCCCTCTCGAGCAGCTCGGCCTTGGCTTCGTCCAGCTTGGTCTGCATTGTCCTCTGACTCCTGTCGCGCGCCGTTGCGTGACGTAGAAGGAAGTACGGGCTCTCCCTTTGCGGCTCGACGCCACGGCCCGGGGTCTCCGGTCCGCTCCGACGCTATGCCGCAAGAAGAGATGAGCGGGGCGGTATCGGCCATTCTCGACACGGCCCCGGGGTGTGACGCTGCTCTCCGCGTCCCGTGTCCCTGGGGTGTGTACGGCGTCCTGGGGGACCTCGCGCCCCCGTCCCGCCCGCAAGAACCAGCGTCCGCCGCCCGGCCACGGGGATAGTCCGTGCTCGCCGGGCGCAGGGCAGGGGCGACTGCGCCCCCGCGAGATATCGCGCTGATCACGCCACCAGGCTATCGCTCCTCACCGGGGCCCCGTCATGAGCCGTATGTGTACAAAAGCGGGGGGAGAAGTTTGACGTTCTGCACAGGGGCGGACCCGGGTGACACGTGCCGGGCCACCCCCGAACCGGGACGAGTCGACGGCGGTCCCGGCCCACGGCACCCTGAAGTCGACGGCGGTCCCGTCCGACGGCACCCTGAAAGCGAGCGTTCCTCTCCTGGCGCGCCCTCTTGGCAGGACCGCCCCCGAGAGGCACGTTGCCCATGACGGCGTGGGCCGTGACAGCGCCCGCCCGAGAGGAGCCGCCCACCATGACCGCGAAGATCCTCATCGTCACCGGCGACGCAGCCGAGTCCCTGGAGGTCCTCTACCCCTATCAGCGGCTGCGCGAGGAGGGCTACGAGGTCCATATCGCCGCCCCGGAACGCAAACAGTTGCGGTTCGTCGTCCATGACTTCGAACCCGGCTTCGACACCTACACCGAGAAGCCCGGCTACACCTGGCCCGCCGACCTCGCCTTCTCCGAGGTCGAGCCCGGCCAGTACGCCGCCGTCGTGATCCCCGGCGGCCGGGCGCCGGAGTATCTGCGCAACGATCCCGAGCTGCGCAAGATCCTCAAGTCGTTCTTCGACTCCGACAAGCCGGTCGCCCAGATCTGCCACGGCCCCCTGCTGACGGCCGCGGTCGACGCGCTGCGGGGGCGCCGGGTGACCGCCTATCCGGCGCTGGAGATCGACATGCAGTCGGCCGGCGCGACCTTCCAGGACAGCGAGGCCGTGGTCGACGGCACCCTGGTGTCCGCCCGCGCCTGGCCGGACCACTCGGCCTGGATGCGGGAGTTCCTGACGGTGCTGCGGGCCAAGGCGCCGGTGAGCTGAGGGGCGCGCGGGTGAGCTGAGCGGGGCGGGGCTGCGCTTGGGGTTGCTCCGCTCGGCGGTACCTCGCTCAGGCGGCCAGTCTCCCCGCGACCTCCACCGCCTCCGCCAGGCTGTCCACCACCGGCACCCCGACCCCTTCGAGACTGGCCCGGCTGTGCGATCCCCCGGTGTACAGCACGGCCCGCGCGCCCGCGTGGAGCGCGGCCACCGCGTCGTCGGCCGCGTCCCCGATCACCACCGTCCGCTCCGGCTCCACGACGCCGATCGCCGCGAGGTGGCGCACCATGTGCTCGGCCTTGCTGCCGCCGGACGGCCCGGTGCGCCCGTCGACCCGGACGAAGTGCGGCTCGATGCCGAAGCCGCGCACCAGCGGGACCAGCTCGTCATGCACGTACATGCTCAGCAGGGACTGGCTGTGCCCGGCCGACCGCCACCCCGACAGCAGCTCCTCCGCACCTTCGGTGAGCGCGCATCTCGCCCGGTGCTCGGCGTAGTACCGGTGGAAGATGTCGTCCATCAGCTCCCACTCGGCGTCGGTGGGCAGCCGGCCCATCAGCCGCTCGTAGAACTTCGGCACGGGTACGCAGTACAGCGCCCGGTACCGCTCCAGGGTGAGCGGCTCCAGGCCCAGCTCGGCGAACGCCGCGTTGGTCGCGCCGATGATCGCGTCGTTGTCGTGGAAGAGCGTGCCGTTCCAGTCCCAGACGATGTGTGCCGGTTCTCGCTGCGTCGCCATGTCACAAAACGTACCTGGCCCCACCGACAATCAGGAGCCCAGCAGGTTGGGGATCTCCTGCGGGGCGAACCAGAGCAGCTCGTGGTCCTCGGCGCCGTCCACGACGGACCGGGCGCCGCCGTCCCCGCCGTCCGCCGCCGCGAGGGCCTCGGCCGCGGCGGCTACAGCGGCTTCCGCGCCGTCCGCGTCGACATGGACGGCCGCCGCCTTGGCCAGCGCGACCCGGCCGGTCACCCGGACCTCACCGGGTTCGGCGGCGTCGTTCTCGCGGTCGTGGCCGGGGTCGGGGTCGGGGTCGACCTCGACGATCCGGTCGGCGACGTCGACGGCGACCACGACCCGGCGCCGGGGCGCACCCCGGTCCGCGTCGAGCAGCCGCAGCGACGCGAGGGCCGCCTGGCCGAGGGCGGCGTACTCCAGCTCCTCGATGTCCTCGGAGTCGTACCACTCGCGCAGCGCGGGCGTGACGGCGTACGCGACGAGCGGCCCGGACCCCAGCTCCCCCGTCTTGTGGGCCTCGGTGAGGCCGGAGAGGGTCAGGGGGACGTAGACGCGCATGGCCGGCCGCTCTTCTCTGCTCGGGAATCCTGTCGGGAGCTTCGCCCGAAGGGCTTCAGGATACGCGCGGGCGTCCCCTTTCGGGCGCCCGCCCACCCCACTCCCGGCGTCCACCCCACGCCCCGAAATTCACCCCACCCAGGGCCCTGACCTGACCTTTCACCGGCCCGGATCACCCTGATAAGTGAATCGACCCTCGACAGCGGGGCAACTTCGAGTCGCCTTGCAATCACTTTCCGTGACCGCGTACAAGATCGGCAACGAAAGTTACCGCCTGGTAGAGGCAGCGACCGGGCTCACTGAACGGGGACAACCATGAACAAGGTCATGACGAGGGACCGGCGCACTCCTGGCTCCCGTCCTCCCGGCTCCCGTCCTCCCGGCCGCCGGGACACCCGCCGTCCCACCGGCGCCCCGCCCCGCGGCCCGGGCGGCGGCACCCTGCGCACCGCCCCGAGCGGCCCCCGCCCGCCGGCCGCACCCCGCACCGCCTCCACGCGCCCGGCGGACAACCGGCCGACGGCCGTACCGCCCCGGCCGCCGCGCCCCACCGACCTGTTCGCCGACCGCCTCGTGGCCGTCCTGAGCGGACAGCGCCCGGTCCACTCCATGCTCCGCCACACGGTCGGCTCGGCCTACGACGATCTCGCCCACCTCGCCGAGAGCGGCCCCCTGCGCCCCGCGCACGGCGTCCGGCCGGTCGTCCGGGACATCGGCTACTACGTGGCCCGCCCCGGCGCCGTGGAGGCGTTCGCACGGATCGGCGCGGGCAACCGGCTGCGCGCGATGGCCTTCCGTCTGGAACGCGGCCCCGACCACCGCTGGCGCTGCACGGCGATCGAACTGGACGGCCCCCGAGCATCCCGCCCCCGCACCGACTGACCCGACCGACCGAACGGCCCGAACGGCCCGGCGGACGGCAGAGGGCCGGGCCACCCCAAGGTGACCCGGCCCTCACGCCTAGCGCGGTTACATCCGGCGCCTACTTCTTACGGCTGCCGCTCACGGCTACTTCTTACGGCGCCGTCCGGCCTTCGCCTGCTTGCGGCGCTCCGCGCGCGTGAGGCCGTCCGCCTCGGACCGCACCGGCTCGCCCTCGTCGTCGAAGTCGCCCTCGATGGTGCCGCCCTCGCCGTCCACCGTCGGCGCGGAGAAGTGCAGGTTGCGCCGCTGCGGGGCGTCCAGGCCCTTGGCACGGATCTCCGGACGCGAGCCCGCCTGCGCCGGCACCACGTCCTGCTTGTCCATGTCGACCGGCGCGGCGTCCTCCACCGGGACCTCCTCGACCTGCTGCTCGACCTGGACCTCCAGGTTGAACAGATAGCCGACGGACTCCTCCTTGATGCCGTCCATCATCGCGGTGAACATGTCGAAGCCCTCACGCTGGTACTCCACCAGCGGGTCCTTCTGCGCCATCGCGCGCAGACCGATGCCCTCCTGGAGGTAGTCCATCTCGTAGAGGTGCTCGCGCCACTTGCGGTCCAGGACCGACAGCACGACCCGCCGCTCCAGCTCACGCATGATCTCCGAGCCGAGCTGGCTCTCCCGCGCCTCGTACTGCTCGTGGATGTCGTCCTTGATGGACTCCGAGATGAACTCGGCGGTCAGACCGGCCCGGTCGCCCGCCGCGTCCTCCAGCTCCTCCACGGTGATCTTCACCGGGTAGAGCTGCTTGAACGCGCCCCACAGCCGGTCCAGGTCCCAGTCCTCCGGGAAGCCCTCGGCGGTCTCCGCGGAGATGTACGCGTCGATCGTGTCGTCCATGAAGTGCTGGATCTGCTCCTGGAGGTCCTCGCCCTCCAGGACACGGCGCCGCTCGCCGTAGATGACCTCACGCTGACGGTTGAGGACCTCGTCGTACTTCAGGACGTTCTTACGCGTCTCGAAGTTCTGCTGCTCGACCTGCGACTGCGCGGACGCGATCGCGCGCGTGACCATCTTGTTCTCGATCGGCACGTCGTCCGGGACGTTCGCCATCGACATCACGCGCTCGACCATCTGCGCCTTGAACAGACGCATCAGGTCGTCACCCAGCGACAGATAGAACCGGGACTCGCCCGGGTCGCCCTGACGGCCGGAACGACCGCGGAGCTGGTTGTCGATACGACGCGACTCGTGCCGCTCGGTGCCCAGCACGTACAGGCCGCCGAGCTCCTCGACCTCTTCCTTCTCCGCCTTGACGGCCTGCTCGGCCCGCTCCAAGGCGGCGGGCAGCGCGTGCGCCCACTCCTCGATGTGCTCCTCCGGGTCGAGGCCGCGCTGCCGCAGCTCCGCCTCCGCGAGGTCCTCGGGGTTGCCGCCGAGCTTGATGTCCGTACCACGGCCGGCCATGTTCGTGGCCACCGTCACCGCGCCGCGGCGGCCGGCCTGCGCGACGATCGACGCCTCACGCTCGTGGTGCTTGGCGTTCAGCACCTCGTGCTGGACACCGCGCTTGGAGAGCTGCTGCGAGAGGTACTCCGACTTCTCCACGGAGGTCGTGCCGACCAGGATCGGCTGGCCCTTCTCGTGCTTCTCCGCGATGTCGTCGACGACCGCCTCGAACTTCGCGACCTCGGTGCGGTAGATCAGGTCCGACTGGTCCTTGCGGACCATCGGCCGGTTCGTCGGGATCGGCACCACACCGAGCTTGTAGATCTGGTGGAACTCGGCGGCCTCGGTCATCGCCGTACCGGTCATGCCGGACAGACCGGGCTCTTCCTTGCCGCTGTGGCTGCGGCGCTTGTAGAGGCGGAAGAAGTTCTGGAGGGTGATCGTCGCGAGCGTCTGGTTCTCGTCCTTGATGTCCACCCCTTCCTTCGCCTCGATCGCCTGGTGCATGCCCTCGTTGTAACGGCGGCCGGCGAGGATACGGCCGGTGTGCTCGTCGACGATCATGACTTCGCCGTCCATGACGACGTAGTCCTTGTCCTTCTTGAAGAGCTCCTTCGCCTTGATGGCGTTGTTCAGGTAGCCCACCAGAGGCGTGTTCACCGACTCGTAGAGGTTGTCGATGCCCAGCCAGTCCTCGACCTTGCTGACACCGGCCTCGTGGATGGCGACCGTGCGCTTCTTCTCGTCGACCTCGTAGTCGCCGGTCTCCTCGATGCCCTTCAGCGGGTTGCCGGGCTCGCCCTTCTTCAGGCGCGTCACCAGCTTCGCGAAGTCGCCGTACCACTTGGTCGCCTGGTCCGCCGGACCCGAGATGATCAGCGGCGTACGCGCCTCGTCGACCAGGATCGAGTCGACCTCGTCGACGATGGCGAAGTTGTGGCCGCGCTGCACCAGCTCGTCCTTCGACCACGCCATGTTGTCGCGCAGGTAGTCGAAACCGAACTCGTTGTTCGTGCCGTACGTGATGTCGCACGCGTACTGCTCGCGGCGCTGGGCCGGCGTCATGTTGGCCAGGATGCAGCCGACGCTCAGACCCAGGAACTTGTGGACGCGGCCCATCATCTCGGAGTCGCGCTCGGCCAGATAGTCGTTCACCGTGATCAGGTGGACGCCCTTGCCGGACAGCGCGTTCAGATAAGCGGGCAGCGTGCCGACGAGGGTCTTGCCCTCACCGGTCTTCATCTCGGCCACATAACCGAGGTGCAGGGCCGCGCCACCCATGATCTGCACGTCGTAGTGGCGCTG
>NZ_JAANNX010000035.1:0-53459 GCF_013363615.1 Streptomyces sp. CAI-85
CTAGCACGCCGCCCTCTCAAGGCGGTAGCGCCGGTTCGAATCCGGTCGGGGGTACCCAGTCCGACAGGGCCTCCACTTCGGTGGGGGCCCTTCGGCGTTCCCCCACCGCGTCGACCCCGGCTCACTCGAAGCCGTACCGCCGCGCCGACTCCTCCTCCTGCGCCAGCCGGTGCAGCGCCTGGAGCATCGGCGAGATCAGGATCGCCCCGAGGACGGCCGTCTCGACCCGCTCCGCCTCCGACTCCCGCGACTCCACGAAATCCAGGTCGAGTACGGCCGCCCGGTGCATCAACTCGGCGTACGGCGCGAGCAGTTCGGCGTCCCAGTCGTAGCCGAGCCGGCGCAGCGCGGCCACCGCCACCACCAGCGAACGGTAGGCGGGCGAGATGCTGGTCAGCAGACGGGCGTTGGTCCAGCCCAGCGCGGTCAGCAGATCGTCGGCCTCGGTCCGCGCGGCCGTGACGTGCTCGTCCTCCGCGTCCGGTTCCGGGAGCCGGGGCAGCGCCCACAGGGCCGCGCCGAGCCGGATCGTCCGGCCCAGGGAGTCGTCGTCGACGTGCCCCAGCACCTCGCGGACCGTCGCCACCGGGATCCGGCCCACCTGGATCATCGCCCGCACCAGCCGCAGCCGGCGCAGATGCTCCTCGTCGTACTCGGCGGTCGTCGCGTTCACCTGGTGCCCCGGCGGCAACAGGCCCTCGCGCAGGTAGTACTTGATCGTCGCCGTGGAGACCCCGCTGCGTTCGCTGAGTTCGGCCAGTCGCATCCCTTGCGCCCCTCCTTGGTGAGCGTCACTATCCAAGCATGTCCACCACACCGAGTCGTACCACCGCCGACGCCCGCGGGGACGTCGTGGTCCTGCTGATCGGCATGCGGGTCAACCATTTCCGGGCCGTGCACCAATGGCTGCCGGTGATGCTGGCGATGTTCCGCATGCTGGCCGAGCTGAAGAAGGACCCGGACCGCGGACTGCTGTCCCGGGTGCTGCTGACGGCCTCGCCGCGGACGTACTACGTCGTCCAGTACTGGGAGTCCAAGGAGAAGCTGTACGCCTACGCGGGCGCGCCCGACGCGTTCCACCACCGGGCGTGGGCGCGGCTCAACCGCCTGGAGAAGGGCGGGAAGATACGCGGGCACGTCGGCATCTGGCACGAGGCGTACATCGTCCCTGAGGGGTCCTACGAGGCCATCTACGGGGACATGCCGGCGTTCGGTCTCGCGGCCGCGCACGGGCAGATACCGCTGGAGCGGCGCGGACGGTACGCGAAGGACCGGTACGCGTACCGGTCGGGGGAGGAGACCAGGGAGCCCAAGGAGAGCAAGGAGCCCGAGTCCGTGCGGGAAGGGGCCTGAGGGGACCTGACGGGAGGGGCCTGCCGCGGCGTTGAGGCCGGCCCTTCTCCCGTGCGGGTCCCGTGCGGGTCAGCCCGTGCGGCGCAGGGCCTCGGACAGACGGGCGGCGGCGTCGATGACCGCCTGGGCGTGCATCCGGCCCGGGTGGCGCGTCAGGCGCTCGATGGGACCCGAGACGGACACGGCCGCCACCACCCGGTTCGACGGCCCGCGCACCGGCGCGGAGACCGACGCGACACCCGGCTCGCGCTCACCGATCGACTGGGCCCAGCCACGGCGCCGTACGCCCGACAGGGCGGTCGCGGTGAAGCGGGCGCCCTGGAGGCCGCGGTGCAGCCGCTCCGGCTCCTCCCAGGCCATCAGGATCTGCGCCGAGGAACCCGCCTTCATCGTGAGCGTGGAGCCGACCGGGACCGTGTCCCGCAGGCCGGACAGGCGCTCCGCCGCGGCCACGCAGATCCGCATGTCGCCCTGGCGGCGGTAGAGCTGCGCGCTCTCGCCCGTGATGTCCCGCAGATGCGTGAGGACCGGGCCCGCGGTCGCGAGCAGACGGTCCTCGCCGGCGGCCGCGGCCAGCTCGGCGAGGCGGGGTCCGAGGATGAAACGGCCCTGCATGTCGCGTGCCACCATGCGGTGGTGCTCCAGGGCCACGGCCAGTCGGTGGGCCGTTGGTCGTGCGAGTCCGGTGGCCGCGACCAGTCCCGCGAGGGTGGCCGGACCGGACTCCAGGGCGCTCAGGACAAGGGCCGCCTTGTCCAGAACGCCCACGCCGCTACTGTTGTCCATGAAACGATATTCCCGTCTCACTCTGTGAAACGCAAGTTCATTTTTCCGTGAGACGCGCAACCCTTGGACGCATGGCGGCCCGGAGACCGGCGGGCCAGGCGGCGGGGTGCCCGGGAACACCGAGGAGCACGCCCGAGGGAGTCGCCACCACAAGATCTCTAGTTGGGCCGGTGCGTCATTGCCGGCCGGAGGGAAAGCGATGGGTAGGACACTCGCGGAGAAGGTCTGGGACGACCACGTCGTCCGGCGCGCCGAGGGCGAGCCCGACCTTCTCTTCATCGATCTGCACCTCCTGCACGAGGTGACCAGCCCGCAGGCCTTCGACGGCCTGCGGCAGAACGGCCGCCCGGTGCGCCGTCTCGACCTCACCATCGCCACCGAGGACCACAACACCCCGACCCTCGACATCGACAAGCCCATCGCCGACCCGGTCTCCCGCGCCCAGCTCGAGACGCTGCGCAAGAACTGCGCCGAGTTCGGCGTCCGGCTGCACCCGCTGGGTGACGTCGAGCAGGGCGTCGTGCACGTCGTCGGCCCGCAGCTCGGTCTGACCCAGCCCGGTATGACCGTCGTCTGCGGCGACTCCCACACCTCCACGCACGGCGCCTTCGGCGGTCTGGCGTTCGGCATCGGCACCTCCCAGGTGGAGCACGTGCTGGCCACCCAGACGCTGCCCATGGCCCGCCCGAAGACCATGGCCATCACGGTCGACGGCGAACTGCCCGACGGCGTCACCGCCAAGGACCTGATCCTCGCGATCATCGCGCGGATCGGCACCGGCGGCGGCCAGGGCTACGTCCTGGAGTACCGCGGCTCCGCCATCGAGAAGCTCTCGATGGAGGCCCGCATGACCATCTGCAACATGTCGATCGAGGCCGGCGCCCGCGCGGGCATGATCGCCCCCGACGAGACCACCTTCGAATACCTCAAGGGCCGCCCGCACGCGCCCGAGGGCGAGGACTGGGACGCCGCAGTGGCGTACTGGAAGACGCTGAAGACCGACGACGACGCCGAGTTCGACGCCGAGGTCGTCATCAAGGCCGAGGAACTCTCGCCGTTCGTCACCTGGGGCACCAACCCCGGTCAGGGCGCGCCGCTTTCGAGCGCGGTCCCCGACCCGGCTTCGTACGAAGACGCCTCGGAGCGCCTCGCCGCCGAAAAGGCCCTGGAATACATGGGGTTGGAGGCCGGCCAGCCGCTGAAGTCCATCAACGTGGACACCGTCTTCGTAGGTTCGTGCACCAACGGCCGTATCGAGGACCTGCGCGCCGCCGCCGAGCTGATCAAGGGCCGCAAAGTCGCCGACGGCGTACGGATGCTGGTCGTCCCCGGTTCCGCGCGGGTCGGTCTCCAGGCCGTCTCCGAGGGCCTGGACATCGTCTTCAAGGAGGCCGGCGCCGAATGGCGGCACGCGGGCTGCTCGATGTGTCTGGGCATGAACCCCGACCAGCTCGCCCCCGGTGAGCGCTCCGCGTCCACCTCCAACCGCAACTTCGAGGGCCGGCAGGGCAAGGGCGGCCGTACGCACCTGGTGTCGCCGCAGGTCGCGGCCGCCACGGCGGTCCTGGGCCACCTCGCGTCCCCCGCCGACCTGTCCGCCGACACCCCCGCGCCCGCTGGAGTCTGAACAGTCATGGAAGCATTCACCACGCACACCGGCCGGGCCGTCCCGCTGCGCCGCTCCAACGTCGACACCGACCAGATCATCCCTGCTCACTGGCTCAAGAAGGTCACGCGGGACGGGTTCGAGGACGGGCTGTTCGAGGCGTGGCGCAAAGACCCGGAGTTCATCCTCAACCGCCCCGAGCGGCAGGGCGCCACCGTGCTGGTCGCCGGCCCCGACTTCGGTACCGGTTCCTCCCGTGAGCACGCGGTCTGGGCGCTCCAGAACTACGGCTTCAAGACGGTCATCTCGTCCCGCTTCGCCGACATCTTCCGCGGCAACTCGCTGAAGAACGGCCTGCTCACCGTGGTGATCGAGCAGAAGATCGTGGACGCGCTGTGGGAGCTGACCGAGCGCGACCCGCAGGCCGAGATCACCGTCGACCTCGAAGCGCGCGAGGTGCGGGCCGAGGGCGTCACCGCCTCCTTCGAGCTGGACGAGAACTCCCGCTGGCGGCTGCTGAACGGGCTCGACGACATCTCCATCACCCTCCAGAACGAGGCGGACATCGCCGCCTACGAGGCCAAGCGCCCGTCGTACAAGCCGAGGACGCTCCAGAGCTGACCGTCCACCCGGCCGGTCTACTTTCGGCCACCGAAAGACCCCCTCCGTACCCCCGATCGAGCCGATCGGGGGTACGGGCGTGTCCGGCCTCGAAATGCTGCCGAACTCTTCGCGCTATCTCCCAACTTCCCACGTTAGAAGGGTGGTTGCCGGGGTACGCGGCCTGTGCGCAGATGCCGTGAAGGGGTGTTCGCGGCGCTTCGGGAGGTTTCAGTTGCCCCCTGGGCGGGCGACAACTCGCCCTAGATGGCACAATCTGTGCATGGAACACGACGGCCAACTCGAGCTCTATACGGCGGTCGCGAACCAGCTCAAGGAAGCGCACACAACCGTGCGCGCACTGCAAGTCCCGGAGGGCGTACGGATGGCGCTGACCCGGAAGCTGCTGGTCATTACGGCCGCGGCCAAGCACGATCTCGCCGACGCGACAAGGCGACTGGAGCGGTTCATGGCGGACCTGGAGGAGGGCCGCCTGCCCGAAGAGGAGCGTTGATCGCCTCCGGGGCAGCCGAGTTCGTTGCGGCACAAGGGTGATTAGCCCGTTTCGTGTTTGATTTGCGGTATATATCTGCCTAACGTGCGAAAAAGCTTGAACACTTTCGTTCTGGCGAGGTCTCCGAAGGGGAAGACGTGAACAAGGCGCAGCTCGTAGAAGCGATTGCCGACAAGCTGGGCGGTCGCCAGCAGGCCGCCGACGCGGTGGACGCGGTCCTGGACGCCATCGTCCGCGCGACCGTCGCGGGGGACCGGGTCTCGGTCACCGGTTTCGGTTCGTTCGAGAAGGTCGACCGGCCGGCCCGCTACGCTCGCAACCCCCAGACGGGCGAGCGGGTTCGGGTCAAGAAGACCTCCGTGCCGCGCTTCCGCGCGGGCCAGGGCTTCAAGGACCTGGTGAGCGGCTCGAAGAAGCTTCCGCGCGGCGGCGAGGTCGCCGTGAAGAAGGCCCCCAAGGGCAGCCTCACCGGCGGCGCCTCCGCGACGGTCAAGAAGGCCGCCGCGAAGAAGGCCACCACCGCCAAGACCGCCGCCGCGAAGAAGACCACGGCGAAGAAGGCCACCACCGCGAAGACGGCCGCCGCCAAGAAGACGACGGCGAAGAAGACCACCGCGAAGAAGACCTCCGCCGCGGCGAAGAAGACCACCACCGCCAAGACGGCCGCCGCGAAGAAGACGGCGGCCAAGAAGGCCCCGGCGAAGAAGGCGACCGCCAAGAAGGCCCCCGCCAAGAAATCGACCGCCCGCAAGACCACCGCCAAGAAGGCCACCGCCCGCTGAGCACACCGCCCGCCGGGCAACCCGCCCACGGGCCGCACACGCACGGGCACTCACGCGCCGGGCCGGACTCCCTCTCGGAGTCCGGCCCGCGGCGTGTGTGCGTACGTCCGCCGGGGTGTTGAGGCCCCCGGCAGGGTGTTCAGAAGGTGTGCAGGGTGACCAGCACGGCCCGCCGGGATCCGCCCTCGCCCTCGGTCTCGATCCGCACCCGCTGGCCCGGCCGCAACAGCCGCAGCCCGCCCGCGTCGAAGGCCGGCGCGTCGAAGGGCACCGGGGTGCCGTCGTCGAGGAGCACCTGTCCGCTGCGGCTCTCGGGGTCGTAGGTGTACGCGGTGGCCTGCATGGCCGCAGCCTACTGCCCGATCCCCAGCAGTCGCGCGGCCGCGGCGGCCGTCCGGGGACCCACCCCCAGCGCCAGAGCCGCCCGCAGATCGTCCCCGGTGTCCACGTCCTGCCGTACGGAATCCACGGCGGTCAGCCGGAGTTCGGTGGCGCCCGAGGCGCGGTGCCGGACACGGGAATCCGTCCCGAATACGGGAAGCAATTCACGGCCGGCCGCCACCGCGAGAAGAGTCGTACCGATTGCGGCCGCGTCCGGGAGAAATGCGCGCGGGAATTCCGCGGCCGCGTCGAGCACCCGGGCCAATTCCGGCGGACGCAGGGCCGGCAGATCGGCGTTGAGCGCCGCCAGCGGCGTCTCGGGGCGTACCGCGCGGGCGTGGGCCGCCGCGTGCGTCAGAGCGGCGTTCAGGCCCGCCCGCGGCTCGTCGGGGACCACCCGGGCCCCCAGCGCCGCCAGCGCGCTCCCGGCCGGTACGTCGTCGGTGACGACCACCACATCCCGTACGGCCGCGCAGGCCAGCGCCGCGGCGACGGTGTCCTCGGCGAAGGCGAGGGCGAGCCCCGGACGCAGTGCGTCCCCGGCGGTGTCCGCGAGCCTGCTCTTGGCGAGCGCCAAGGGCTTCAGGGGTATGACCAAGGTCCACTGCACCGGCGTACCGCCCCTCTCTTCTCGCGGACATTGTCACCCGGCCCGTCCGCCGGCCGGGCGGGCGGGCGTACGGTGTTCTCGACATACCGGCGGTCCGGGGTGACACTTGTGCGGCTCACAGGCTCCGGAGAGAAGTACCGGCCGGAGAGAAGTCCAAGAAGGAAGGTGTCCGCGTGCCCCGCCGCAGAATCGGCTTCTGGTACCGCTTCGCCGCGGTCCTCTGCAAACCCTGGCTGGTGGTTCTGATCAAGCGGGACTGGCGCGGAATGGAGAACATTCCGGCCGACGGCGGTTTTATCACCGCGGTGAACCACAATTCGCACGTCGATCCCTTCGCGTACGCGCACTATCAGTACAACACCGGACGCGTGCCGCGATTCCTCGCGAAGAGCGGGCTGTTCAGGAAGGGGTTCGTGGGCGCCGCGATGCGCGGCACCGGACAGATCCCCGTCTACCGCGAGTCCACCGACGCGCTCAGCGCGTTCCGGGCCGCGATCGACGCCGTGGAGCGCGGCGAGTGCGTCGCGTTCTACCCCGAGGGCACCATCACCCGCGACCCCGACGGCTGGCCCATGACCGCCAAGACCGGTGCCGCGCGGGTCGCCCTCCAGACCAAGTGCCCGGTGATCCCGGTCGCCCAGTGGGGCGCCAACGAACTGCTGCCGCCGTACAGCACCAGGCCGCATCTCTTCCCGCGCAAGACCCACCGGGTGCTCGCCGGACCGCCGGTGGACCTCTCGCGGTTCTACGGACGGGAGATGACCGCCGAGGTCCTCAAGGAGGCCACCGAGGTCATCATGGCGGCCATCACCCGCCAGCTCGAGGAGATCCGCGGCGAGAAGGCCCCCGCGACGCCCTACGACCCGCGCCAGGAGCGGATCGAGCAGCGCCGCCGCACCAAGGCGCAGACCGGTCACGAGGGGGAGAGCGGCACGTGAGCACACCCGTCAAGGCGGCCGTCTTCGGCACCGGGTCGTGGGGGACCGCCTTCGGCGCCGTCCTCGCCGACGCGGGCTGCGAGGTCACGCTGTGGGCGCGCCGCGCCGAACTGGCCGACGCGGTCAACTCCACCCGCACCAACCCGGACTACCTGCCCGGCGTCGAACTCCCCGAGAACCTCAGGGCCACCGCCGATCCCGCCGAGGCCGCCCGCGGCGCCGACTTCACGGTCCTCGCGATCCCGTCGCAGACCCTGCGCGCCAACCTCGCCGAGTGGACCCCGCTGCTCGCCCCGGACACCGTCCTCGTCTCGCTGATGAAGGGCGTCGAACTCGGTACGACCATGCGGATGAGCGAGGTGATCGAGGACGTGGCCAAGGTCGGCCGGGACCGCGTCGCCGTGGTCACCGGACCCAACCTGGCGCGCGAGATCGCCTCCCGGATGCCGGCCGCCGCCGTGGTCGCCTGCACCGACGAGGCCGTCGCCCAGAAGCTCCAGGCGGCCTGCCACACGCCGTACTTCCGCCCGTACACCAACACCGACGTGGTCGGCTGCGAACTCGGCGGCGCGGTCAAGAACGTGATCGGTCTGGCCGTCGGCATCGCCGACGGCATGGGGCTCGGCGACAACGCCAAGGGCTCGCTGATCACGCGCGGTCTCGCCGAGACCACCCGGCTCGGGCTCGCGATGGGCGCCGACCCGCTCACCTTCTCCGGACTCGCGGGCCTCGGCGACCTGGTGGCGACCTGCTCCTCGCCGCTCTCCCGCAACCACACCTTCGGCACCAACCTCGGCAAGGGCATGACCCTCCAGGAGACCATCGCGGTCACCCGGCAGACCGCCGAGGGCGTCAAGTCCTGCGAGTCCGTGGCGGATCTGGCCCGCCGGCACGGAGTCGAGATGCCGATCACCGAGACGGTCGTGGACATCGTCCACGAGGGCAAGCCGCCCGTGGTCGCGCTCAAGGAGCTGATGTCGCGCAGCGCGAAGCCCGAGCGACGCTGAGCGACCCCGCAAGGGCCCCGTGCGGCCGCCCCGGGGACGCCACGCGCGAGCTGCGGATCCGACGCTGTGTCGGGGCTCTACCACCGGGTACTCTCAAGCCGATATGAGCACCGAGAACCTCCCCCAGAGCCCCGAGCAGCGCTCGCGCAAGCCGCGCGTGGCCGTCGTGTCCGGCGGCCGCAGCTCCGAACACGGGATCTCCGTGGTCACCGGCGGCGCCGTCCTGAAGGCCATCGACCGGACCAAGTACGAGGTCCTGCCGATCGGTATCACCCGGGACGGACGCTGGGCCCTCATCGCCGACGAGCCGGAGCGGATGGCGATCTCCGACCGCCGCACCCCCGACATCGCGGAGCTGGCCGAGTCGTCCGAGGGCGGTGTGGTGCTCCCCCTCGACCCCGCGGACCGCGAAGTGGTCTACAGCGAGCCGGGATCGGTGCCCAAGGCGCTCGGCGAGGTCGACGTCGTCTTCCCCGTCCTGCACGGCCCCTACGGCGAGGACGGCACCCTCCAGGGCCTGCTGGAGCTGTCCGGTGTCCCGTACGTCGGCTCGGGCGTGCTCGCCTCGGCCGTCGGCCAGGACAAGGAGTACATGAAGCGGGTGTTCACCTCCTTCGGGCTCAAGGTCGGCCCGTACGTGGTGATCCGGCCGCGCGAGTGGGAGCGCGACGAGTCCGCCGCCCGCAAGAAGATCGTCGACTTCGCGGGCGAGCACGGCTGGCCGCTCTTCGTGAAGCCCGCGCGCGCGGGTTCGTCCATCGGCATCACCAAGGTCGACGGCCTCGCCGGCCTGGACGAGGCGATCGCCGAGGCCCAGCGCCACGACCCCAAGATCCTGGTCGAGGCGGCGCTGCGGGGCCGCGAGATCGAGTGCGGCGTCCTGGAGTTCGAGGACGGCCCGCGCGCCTCCGTCCCGGCCGAGATCCCGCCGCCGGACGCGCACGCGTACTACGACTTCGAGGCCAAGTACATCGACTCCACCCCGGGTCTGGTGCCGGCCCCGCTGACCCCCGAGGAGACGGCCGAGGTCCAGCGGCTCGCGGTGGACGCCTTCGAGGCGGCCTCCTGCGAGGGCCTGGTCCGCGCGGACTTCTTCCTCACCGAGGACGGCGACTTCGTCATCAACGAGATCAACACCATGCCGGGCTTCACGCCGATCTCGATGTACCCGGCGATGTGGCAGGCGAGCGGCGTCGGGTACGAGGAGCTGGTGGACCGGCTCATCCAGGCCGCCCTGCGCCGCTCCACCGGGCTGCGCTGACCGGCCGGACGACGACGTGAAGCCCGCCCCGCGGAACCTGCGGGGCGGGCTTCATAGTTCGATGAGGGGACTCTGCGGGGGACGGGGACTTCACGGGGGAGGGGACTTCTCAGTCCGCGATCCCTTCCGGGACCGTCCTCTTGACGGCCGGCGCCAGGTCGACCAGGGGTGCGAGGCCGTGGCCGGTCCGTCCCGACGGGATCGTCACCTCGACGTACGCCGTCCGCAGGGTCGTGGTGAAGCGGAACGAGTCGTCCGACCGCTCCTCCAACAGCCAGCCCACACCGTCCACCTCGACGCCGTCGGCCTCTGTATCGCTCATCTTCTCGGGTCGTTCGACACCGCAGCGCAGTATGATCGCCGGGTTCCCCCAGCCCGCGGTCAGCGCGGAGGCGGGCTCGGGATCCCGGCGGTCCAGACCGTCCACCTTCGACGGCAGCGCCCCGTCCAGGTTCTCGCACACCGTCGCGGTCTTCGCCGCGGGGGCGGGGACCCGCGCGGAGGCGGTGTCGTCCGCCGACGAGCAGCCCGCGGCGGCGCACAGCAGGACGAGGGCGGACAGGCCACTGAGCCGGTGACGGAAAAGATTCACCGGCCAAGGGTAGACGGGGGCTACAGATGCACGACCGGGCAGGTAAGGGTACGGGTGATCCCGTCCACCTGCTGGACCTTGGCGACCACCAGCCTGCCGAGGTCGTCCACCGTGTCGGCCTGGGCGCGCACGATCACGTCGTACGGTCCTGTGACGTCCTCGGCCTGGACCACGCCAGGGATCTTGCTGATCTCCTCGGCGACGGTCGACGCTTTGCCGACCTCCGTCTGGATCAGGATGTACGCCTGTACCACGGAACCTCCAGGGCGGCCACGAGGATCATGTGGGGAAAAGGAACGCCACGGTATCGCGTCGTCGCGCGCCGCGGGGAGACCTGCGGGGGGCCGTACACGCGCGCCGTAGTGCGGGCTCATCAGAGGTTGACGGTCACATCGACCGTATCGAGGACACTGGTCCTGCGCGACCGGGCACGGACAGGGACAGAAGGGGCGAAAGGGCAATGAAGGGGACCGTCGGTGAGCTAGGGGAGTTCGGGCTCATCAGGGAGCTCACCTCCCGTCTCACCACCACCTCGGCGGTCCGGGTCGGCCCCGGCGACGACGCCGCGGTGGTCGCCGCACCCGATCGCCGGGTCGTGGCCAGCACCGACATCCTGCTGGAGGGCCGGCACTTCCGCCGCGACTGGTCCACGGCCTACGACGTCGGCCGCAAGGCCGCCGCCCAGAACCTCGCCGACATCGCCGCCATGGGCGCCGTGCCCACCGCGCTGCTGCTCGGTCTCGTGGTGCCCGCCGAACTGCCGGTCACCTGGCCGAGCGAGCTGATGGACGGCCTGCGCGACGAGTGCCAGGTCGCCGGGGCCTCGGTGGTCGGCGGCGATGTGGTCCGCGGCGACACGATCATGGTGTCGATCACCGCGCTCGGCGATCTGCGCGGCCATGAGCCGGTCACCCGGGCCGGCGCCCAGCCCGGCGACCTGGTCGCGGTGACCGGCTGGCTCGGCTGGTCCGCCGCCGGGTACGCGGTCCTCTCCCGCGGCTTCCGCTCGCCCCGCGCCTTCGTCGAGGCGCACCGCCGCCCCGAACCGCCGTACCACGCGGGCCCGGCGGCCGCCGGGCTCGGCGCGACCGCGATGTGCGACGTCAGCGACGGACTGATCGCCGACCTCGGGCACATCGCCGAGGCCAGCAAGGTCCGGATCGACATCCGCTCCGGCGCCATCGACGTGCCCAGCCAGATGAACGACATCGGGCAGGCCGTCGGCGTCGACCCCGTCCAGTGGGTGCTCACCGGTGGCGAGGACCACGCGATCGTGGCGACCTTCCCGCCCGATGTGAAGCTGCCCGCGCGCTGGAAGGTGATCGGCGAGGTCCTCAACCCGTCCGCGCTGCCCCAGGTGACGGTCGACGGGGCGCCCTGGACCCGGCAGGGCGGCTGGGACCACTTCGGCGACATAGAGGGGGCCTGACCCCGTGAAGCCCCGGGTCCTGACGGTGGCCGGCTCCGACTCCGGGGGCGGCGCCGGCATCCAGGCCGACCTGAAGACGATGCTCGCGCTCGGCACCCACGGGATGAGCGTCGTCACCGCGGTCACCGCGCAGAACTCCCTCGGGGTGCAGGGCGCCTGGGAACTGCCCGTGGAGGCGGTACGGGCCCAGTACCGCAGCGTGGTGGACGACATCGGCGTCCAGGCCGTGAAGACCGGCATGCTCGCCTCCGCCGAACTGGTCGAGGCGGTCGCGGACTTGATCGCCGGGACGGACGCGCCGGCCGTGGTGGACCCGGTGGGCGTCTCCAAGCACGGCGACGCGCTGCTGGCCGCCTCGGCGCTCGACTCCGTGCGCACCAGGCTGCTTCCGGCGGCGACCGTGGCCACGCCCAACCTGGACGAGGTGGCGCAACTCACCGGCGTCCACGTCGCGTCGCGGGACGATCTGCGGCGGGCGGCCGGGGCGGTCCTGGAGTTCGGGCCGCGGTGGGCGCTGATCAAGGGCGGCCATCTCGCCGGTGACGCCGTGGACCTGCTCACGGACGGCACCGAGGAGCACTGGCTGAGCGCGCCGCGTCTGGACAACCGGCACACGCACGGCACGGGCTGCACCCTCGCCTCCGCGATCGCCGCCCATCTCGCGCGCGGGGAGTCGGTGCCGGCGGCGGTGACGGCGGCCAAGGCGTACGTCACCGGGGCGATCGCGGCCGGGTTCTCGCTGGGCGGCGGGATCGGGCCCGTGGACCACGCGTGGGAGCTGCGGCGGGGGACGGCCTGAGCGTATGACCGGACTTTCGGAGCACAGCAAAAAGCCGGCCCACCCGAGGTGGACCGGCTAGATGCGGCGAACCGACATGGCCGCGCGCTCAGCGGAGCGTCAGCGCGAGACCTTGCCGGCCTTGATGCACGAGGTGCAGGCGTTCACGCGCTTCGGCGTCCCGCTCACCACGGTACGCACACGCTGGATGTTCGGGTTCCAGCGACGGGACGTACGGCGGTGCGAGTGCGAGATGTTGTTGCCGAAGCCCGGCCCCTTGCCGCAGACGTCGCAGTTGGCAGCCACGGGTCACTCCAAAGACTTCAGATGCACTTACGGATGATCCCGACAAGCCGGGATCAGGATCGTAGGATCTGAGTGGCGCTGCCGGGGGGAATGGCCCGATCAGGATCGGGCAACCGGAGCAGCATACAACGACTGCGCCAGTAGAACGAAACTACCATGGCTGCTCAGGGCCCTCCGCCCGGCCGGGCCCCCGCCCCGGCCCACCTCCGTCCGGCGGTCCCGGGCCCGGGGTCTACGCTGCGTCCAGTCCAGCAGCTCAAGGAGGCGCAGGTGGCGCACGCCCCGCAGACATTTCTCGATGCTCTCGCGGTGCGCACCTGGTGCGGCCTCGCCCTCGCGGCGCTGGGACGCGCGCGTGAGGAGATCGACGCGATCAACGTGTACCCCGTCGCGGACGGGGACACCGGCACCAACCTCTATCTGACGGTCGAGTCCGCGGCGACCGCCGTCGAGGCCGTGTTCGCGGGCTACGAGGCGGGCGCCGACGGCGGCGCGCCCTCCCTCGCCGACGCCGTGCGCGCGATGGCGCACGGCGCCCTCATCGGGGCGCGCGGGAACTCCGGCACGATCCTCGCCCAGTTGCTGCGCGGCATGGCCCAGGTGCTGGCCGCCGAGGGCGGGGCCGCGCACACCGGCGGGGAGGGCCTGCGGCTCGCGCTGCGCCGGGCCGCCGACTCCGCCCGGCTGGCGGTCGCCCACCCTGTCGAGGGCACGGTCCTGTCCGTCGCCTCGGCCGCCGCGGACGCCGCCGACGGGGCCGAGGGCGACTGCGTGACGGTCGCCCGGGCCGCCCACCGGGGCGCCTGCGAGGCGCTCGCCGCGACCCCCGCCCAGCTCGCCGTCCTGGCGCGCGCCGGGGTGGTCGACGCGGGCGGCCGGGGACTGGTCGCGGTGCTCGCCGCGCTGGTGGAGACCTTCGCCGGGGAGGCCCCGGCGCTCCTCACGACGGCGCCCGACGGCGCGCACGCACGCGTGGACGCCCTTCCCGATTCGCTCGCCGGGCCCGCGGAGAGCTGCGCCGACGGGGCGGACGGCGAGGACGGCGGCCCGGCCTTCGAGGTGATCTACCTCCTGGAGGCCGAGGACACGGCCGTCGCCCGGCTGCGGCGCCGCCTGGACGCCCTCGGGGACTCGCTCGTGGTGGTCGGCGGCGACGGCCTGTGGAACGTCCACGTCCATGTCGACGACGCCGGCGCGGCCGTGGAGGCGGGCGTCGAGGCGGGACGGCCGTACCAGATCCGGATCACGCACTTCGGGGCCGGTGACGCGCACGCGCGCGTGGGAGAGCGTCCGCTGCGCGAGCGCGCCCAGCGGGCGGTCGTCGCCGTGGTGCCGGGCGAGGGCCTGGCCGGGCTCTACACCGAGGCCGGCGCGACCGCCGTCCTGGCGCGCCCCGGGGAGCCGCCCGCCAGCGGCGAGCTGGTCGAGGCCGTACGGCGGGCCCACGCGCGCGAGGTCGTGCTGCTGCCCAACGACGCCGAGCTGCGGCACACCGCGGCCGCAGCCGCCGAACAGGCCCGTGCCGAGGGCATCCGGGTGGCCCTGATCCCGACCCGCTCGGCGGTCCAGGGGATCGCCGCCCTCGCCGTGCACGAGCCGGGGCGCCGCTTCGACGAGGACGTCGTCTCGATGACCTCGGCGGCCGGCGCGACCCGGCACGCCGAGGTCGTCGTCGCCGAACGCCAGTCCTGGACCATGGCGGGCATCTGCCAGGCCGGCGACATCCTCGGCCTGGTCGACGGGGACGTCGCCGTCATCGGCGCCGATGTCACCGAGACCGCCGTGAGCGTCCTGAACCGGATGCTGTCGGCGGGCGGCGAACTGGTCACCCTGGTGCTCGGCGACGACGCCCCCGAGGGGATCGCCGAGCACCTGGAGGCACGCGTGCGGGAGGCGTACCTCGCCGTCGACACGGTGGTGTACCGGGGCGGGCGGCAGGGCGCGCTGCTGCTCATCGGCGTGGAGTAGCTCCCCGGGGCGGGGCTCGCTCAGTCCGCCGTCTGCTCCGCCACCACCTGGAGGAGCTGCTCCGCCTCCGCGCGCCGCGCCCGCGCGGGACCGCCGTCCTCGCCGCCCCGGGCCGCCTCGTCCTCCGGATAGGCCCGCAGCACGGCACGCGCGCGGGCCGCCGCGGCCGCCGGGCGGCCCAGGTCCGTCTCCAGCCAGCCCGCCGCCAGCTCGGCGCCGGTCCGGGCCGGCAGCCCGTCCTCGCCGAGCCCCACGAACACCGCGACCGCCTCCGCCACCTGCGACAGCGCCTCCTCCAGGGTGGCCCGGATCGCGTCGTCGTCGGCGTCCTCGCCCGCCGAACGGGCCAGCAGGTCCCCGAACTGGCGGTGCGTGTGCCCCAGCTCGGCGACAAGACGCAGCCGCGCCTCCTCGTCGTCCGTCGCGCCGAGCGCGTCCGCGCACTCCTCCACCGCGCTCGTCATCAGCCCGCGCGCGGTGTCCGTGCCGTCGTCCGTGCGCAGCGCCAGCCAGGCCCGGGCCCGCAACGAGCGCACCAGCCCGTGCACATTGCCCAGGGCCCGCCACAGCTCGCCCGCACGCGCGTACGCCTGGTCGGCGTCGGCGTGCAGCCCCGCCTGCCCGAGCGACTCGGCGGCCAGATGCGCGAGCGTCGCGTGGTCGTGCTGCTCGGGCCAGTGCCGGGCGATCTCGGCGGCCCTGAGCCGGCGCTCGGCCGCGTCCCGGTGCTCGCCCAGCTCGGCCAGACAGTCGCCCAGCCACCACATCGTCTGCACGACCGGCCCGTCGCCGTGCGTCTCGGCGTTCAGGTCGGCCAGCGCCGACTCCAGCACCTCGGCGGCCTCCGCCCAGCGGCCCTGGCGGACCAGATAGCCGCCGAGCTGATGACGCGCCCACGCGCCGAACGCCGGGCCCTCGCCCGACTCGTCGGCCCAGTGCGCGGCCTCCAGGGCGTGCTCCGTGGCCTCGTCGGCCTGCCCTCGGCCCCCGACCACCTCGGCGAGCTGGAGATGGAGCTGGGCCCGGCCCACGGGCTCCAGATACGGCCCGCCGTGCTCCAGGGCCGCCCGCAGCGCCCGCTCCGCCTCCACCATGTCGCCCAGATGGTGCGCGAGCCCGGCCAGCCGGGCCTCGTACTCCACGGCGAACCACGGCAGCCCGGCCCCGGTGAACTCCGCCGCCGCCCGCGCGAACAGCTCCGCGCCCGACTCCGGGTCCCCCGAGCGCGTGGCCAGCTCCGCGAGCATCGCGTGCGCCTCGGCGACCCGCGCGGCCAGCCGTACGTCGTCGTCGGTCCGCCCCTCGACGAGCGCCAGCACCTCCCGTACGGCGCTCTCCGCGTCGGCGAGGACCGGCTCCGGGACGGGCCCCTCGGCCGTGTGCACGGAGCGCATCAGGATCCGCGCCCGGGACATCAGCACGCCCGCCGCCTGCCGCACCCCGGTGCCGCCGTCGGCGTACAGCGCGAGGACCTCGTCGTAGGGGCCGGCGACCGCGGTGAGCGCGCCTGGGACGTCGTCCTCGGCGAGCGCGTGGACGTACGCCGCACGCGCGTGTGCCGCCAGGGCCTCGCCGGGGTCGCCCGCCTCCGCGTACAGCTCGGCGGCCCGCGCGAACGTTTCAGCGCCCTCCGGGCCGAGTGCGATCGCCGCGTGGTCGGCGATCTCCGCACGGTCCCGCGCGTCCAGCCCGGCCCCCTCCGTGCCCTCCGTGTCCGCCGTGCCCTCCGTGTCCTCCATGGCCTTGGCGGCCCGGGCCACCGCCGCCCACGCCTCCACGGCGTTCGGCCGCAGTGTGTCCGACAGCCGCCTGGCCTCGGCGATCAGCGCCTCCAGACCCTCCGCGCCCGCCCCCTCGGCCGGGGAGGCCGATGCCGCACCGGCCTCCCCGGCCGAGGGCGGCGCGGCAGGGGCCGGACGCGCGGCCCGCACCCCCAGCGGCAGCCGCTCCACCAGCGGGCGCTGTGCCATCCGCGCGCGGGCCCGCTCACCGATGTGCGCTGTGCCGTTGCGCTCGTCGAACCGCGCGGCCAGCGCCAGGGCCTCCGCGCGCGCGTGCGCGGCGAGCTCGGCCGCCGTCCACTCCCGCCCCGCCGGACCCGGCACCCGCTGCCCCTCCAGGCCCATGTCCGCAAGGCGCTCCATCAGCAGCGCCACCACGCACAGGAACTCCAGCCTGCTGCGCGGATGCCCGTCGTCCGTGAAGTACGCCGGCCGCTCCGCCAGCAGCTCCAGACCGCGCGCCTCGTTGCCGGTCAGCGCGCAGAACTCCACATGGTCGGCGTACGCGCCCCGCATGCTCTCCATCGGCCGCACCAGCCGGAAACCCCGCAGATGGTTGGCGCGCGCCTCGTCCGCGCGGCCCAGCCGCAGCAGCGGCACCAGCGACGACGCCAGCACGGTGTGCGGCTCATGCGCGCAGGTGTACGCGCCCTCCAGTACCGGCGCCCACAGTTCCAGCGCCTGCGCGTCCCGGCCGTTCTCGGCGTGCCACCAGCCCTGCCCGTGCAGCTCGCACGCGTGACAGTCGGCCATCGCGTCCCGGTCCGCGGCCAGCCAGGCGTCGAACGCCCGCTCCGCGCGCGCAGTGTCCCCGACGTGCGCGGCCACGCTCAGCTCGGCGCTGCGCACCGCGCGCTCCGAGTGCCCGGCCAGCCGGTAGCGGTGGTCCATCTCGCCGAGCCACTTCTCGACCGACGCCAGCGGGATGTGCGGCTGGTCCAGCATGCCGGCCGACATCCACTTGAAGACCCAGTGCAGCGCGTGCGTCTCGTACTCGTCGAAGTCCCCGGGCCGTTCGTCCCACATGCGCAGCAGCCGCGCGAACGGGACGAACATCTTCGCCTTCTCGGAGCTGTAGTTGTAGACCTTGAGCTGGTGCCCGAGCGCCTCGATCACCGCGAGCGGCTCGTTCAGCCGCTCGGCCGCCACCAGCAACTGCTCCGCGCGCGCGTTGCGCGCCGGGCCCTCCGGCCGCTCGCCGTTCTCCGCCATCGCCCGGCGCAGGGCGTCGAAGTCCGTGATCTCGCTCATTCAGTGACCGCCCCCCGCGGTGTCGGAATCGGAACCGGGAACGGCCTCGCCGTGCGTGGCCCACTCCAGCAGGCCGATGAACGCCCGGTTCAGCAGCGCCGAGTCCGCCGGCCGCAGCGGCCGCTGCGCCATCAGCAGCGCCTGCCCGTACAGCGACTCGGTGGCGGTGCCGATCAGTTCGGGCTCCCCGAGCGAACTGATCCGCCGGATCAGCGGGTTGAGATGGTTCAGCACCAGACGCGCGCGCGGGGCGCTGCCGCGCAGCGAGCCCAGGATGCCCGCCCACAGATCGTCGGCCTGCGCCTCGGCCTCGGCGCGCGCCTGCTCGTGCCGGGCCGCCCGGTCGTCCAGGTGCAGCGCGGGCACCGACAGCGGATGGAAGGCCCGCAGGACCACGTCGCAGCCCAGCGGGTCCAGCTTCGCCCGCGCCACCGCGAGGAACCCCGCCAGCGCCAGCTCCTCCGCAGGGTCCACCGAGTCCAGATGGGCCGTCACGGTGTCCGCGTCCAGCTCGGCGACCACCGTCCCCGGCCGCACCGACGGCAGCGCCTCGACCAGCTCGCTGTCGTAGGTGTAACCGCCGTTGATCACCCCGACGCCCTGCGCGGACGCGATCGGCGCGACCTGCCGGTACTCCTCCACCGTGCGCGTGAAGTGCACCACCGGGTGGCGCTGCGCGAACTCCTCCAGCGACAGCCGCCCGTCGGTCGTCTCGAAGGGCAGCCACGGCAGCATCGTGCGCAGCATCTCCTTGTCGTGCCGCGCCAGGGACTTGACCCCCAGGTGGTGCACGGCGAGGAACGCCCCGAGCCGCTCCGGGTCACCGGCCGCGAGCCCGGTCAGCCAGGCCCGGATCCGCTCGCCCAGCGCCTCCCGGACGGCGGCCAGCGTCTCGTCCTCGTACAGCGACTCGCGCGAGGCCGTCGGCCGCAGACTGTCGGTGTCGAGCACACAGCGCACGAAGAACGCCCAGTCGGGCAGCAGTTGCTCGGCGCGCTCGGTCAGCAGCATGCCCTTGAGGTGCACCCGGTGCGTGGCCCGCTGCGCCGGACTGACCGCGGCCGGCAGCACGTACGCCACCCCGCGCACCCCCGCCGCCGGCACGTCCAGCTCGATCGTGTCCAGCGGCGTGAACCCGAAGAGCTGGTGGCAGTGCCGGGCCAGCGCCACCCGCCGGTTGGCGGGGGAGGCGTACGGCCGGTCCCAGGGCGCCGGCAGATCGGTGACCGCCTCCTCGCCCACCCGCACGTCGTACGGCAGCAGCGAGCCGAAGTCGCGGGCCAGCCGGAGCACCCGCTCCTCGGTGAGCCACTCCGCGGCCCCGGCCCGCGCCACCAGGTGCACGGTGGTGCCCGGTTCGGGCCGCTCCTCGTGCGGCAGCGTCCGCACGGTGTACGAACCGTCGTCGCGCGCCGTCCACTCCACGGGCGGCGCGTCCGGGGTGCGGGAGCTGCGGCTGACCACCCGGATCCGCTCGGCGACCACGAAGCAGGCCAGCAGTCCGATGCCGAACTGCCCGAGGAAGTCGGCGCGCGCCTCCCGCAGGTCGTCCGCCCGCTTGGAGCTGCGCCCGATGGTCGCCAGCAGGGTGTGCACATCGGCCTCGGTGAGCCCGACGCCGGAGTCCTCCACCCGCAGCGCGCCGTCGGCCGCGAACAGCCGCACCCGCGCCGGGGCGTCGGGCTCCTCGGCCCGGCGCGCCGTGATGGCGTCCACGGCGTTCTGGAGCAGCTCGCGCAGGTAGACCTTGGGACTTGAGTACAGATGATGGGACAGCAGGTCCACCAGACCACGCAGGTCGACCTGGAAGGTGTGTGGTGACGGAGTTGCCTGGGATGCCTGTGAGGTCTGGGAGTCCATCGCTACGGCGCCGCGGGTTGGGGTCGGGCACGGCGCGGGGTCGGGCGGTCCCGGTGGGGCGGTGACCGCGGATGATGGCTGGAGGCGCGCCATCCTAGGGCCCGAACGAGCCGTCTGACCAGGGGTTTCGGGATAAGGATCCGGCAATGTGGGTGACGCGTGTCCACCGTTGTCAGTGCGGTGGTGTGCAATGGATCTCGTGCCCGCACTCGAAGAACCGCTGAAAAAGGTGCTCGGCCCACCTACCGCGAAGGTGATGGCCGAGCATCTCGGCCTGCACACCGTCGGCGATCTCCTGCACCACTATCCGCGCAGATACGAGGAGCGGGGCCAGCTCACCCACCTCGCCGACCTCCCCATGGACGAACACGTCACGGTGGTCGCCATGGTCGCCGACGCCCGGCTGCACTCCTTCGCCTCCGCCAAGTCCCCGCGCGGCAAGGGCCAGCGGCTCGAGGTCACCATCACCGACGGCCACGGCCGGCTCCAACTGGTCTTCTTCGGCAACGGCGTGCACAAGCCGCACAAGGAACTCCTGCCGGGCACCCGCGCGATGTTCGCCGGCAAGGTGTCCGTCTTCAACCGCCGCCTCCAGCTCGCCCACCCGGCGTACGAACTGCTGCGCGGCGACACCGAGGAGGCCGTCGAGACCTGGGCGGGCGCGCTGATCCCGCTCTACCCCGCCACCGCCAAGCTGGAGTCCTGGAAGATCGGCAAGGCGGTCCAGACCGTCCTGCCCAGCGCCCAGGAGGCCGTCGACCCGCTCCCGGAGAGCCTGCGCGAGGGCCGCGGCCTGGTCTCCCTGCCCGAGGCCCTCCTCAAGATCCACCGCCCCCACACCAAGGCCGACATCGACGCCGCCCGCACCCGTCTGAAGTGGGACGAGGCGTTCGTCCTCCAGGTCGCCCTGGCCCGCCGCCGGCACGCCGACGCCCAGCTCCCGGCCGTCCCGCGCCGGCCCGCCGCCGACGGTCTGCTCTCCGCCTTCGACGACCGGCTGCCCTTCACCCTCACCGACGGCCAGCGCAAGGTCTCCGCCGAGATCTTCGACGACCTGGCGACCGACCATCCGATGCACCGGCTGCTCCAGGGCGAGGTCGGCTCCGGCAAGACGCTCGTCGCCCTGCGCGCCATGCTCGCCGTCGTCGACGCGGGCGGACAGGCCGCCCTCCTCGCCCCCACCGAGGTGCTCGCCCAGCAGCACCACCGCTCCGTCGTGGAGATGATGGGCGAACTGGCCGAAGGCGGCATGCTGGGCGGTGCGGACCGCGCCACCAAGGTCGTGCTGCTCACCGGTTCCATGGGCGCCGCCGCCCGCCGCCAGGCCCTCCTGGACCTGGTCACCGGCGAGGCCGGCATCGTGATCGGCACCCACGCCCTGATCGAGGACAAGGTGCGCTTCCACGACCTGGGCCTGGTCGTGGTGGACGAACAGCACCGCTTCGGCGTCGAACAGCGCGACGCCCTGCGCGGCAAGGGCACCCAGCCCCCGCATCTGCTCGTCATGACCGCCACCCCGATCCCGCGCACGGTCGCGATGACCGTCTTCGGCGACCTGGAGACCTCGGTCCTCGACCAGCTCCCGGCCGGCCGCTCGCCCATCGCCAGCCATGTCGTCCCGGCCGCAGACAAACCCCACTTCCTGGCCCGCGCCTGGGAGCGCGTGCGCGAGGAGGTGGCGAACGGCCATCAGGCGTACGTCGTCTGCCCCCGCATCGGCGACGAGGAGGACGACCCCAGGAAGGCCGGGCGGAAGAAGTCCCCGGAGGACGAGGCGGAGAAGCGCCCCCCGCTCGCCGTCCTCGACGTGGCCGACCACCTCGCCGAGGGCCCGCTGCACGGGCTCACCGTGGAGGTGCTGCACGGCAGGATGCACCCCGACGACAAGGACGCCGTGATGCGGCGCTTCGCCGCCGGGGACACCGACGTCCTGGTCGCCACGACCGTCATCGAGGTCGGCGTCAACGTCCCGAACGCCACCGCGATGGTGATCATGGACGCCGACCGCTTCGGCGTCTCCCAGCTCCACCAGCTCCGCGGCCGGGTGGGGCGCGGCTCGGCCCCCGGCCTGTGCCTCCTGGTCACCGAGATGCCGGAGGCCAGCCCGGCCCGGCAGCGGCTCGGCGCCGTCGCCGCCACCCTCGACGGCTTCGAGCTGTCCCGCATCGACCTCGAACAGCGCCGCGAGGGCGATGTCCTCGGCCAGGCCCAGTCCGGCGCCCGCTCCTCCCTGCGCGTCCTGGCGGTCATCGAGGACGAGGAGGTCATCGAGCAGGCCCGCGAGGAGGCGGTGGCCGTCGTCGAGGCGGACCCGGACCTGACCGCGCACCCCGGACTGCGCACCGCCCTGGACGCCCTGGTGGACGAGGAACGGGAGCAGTACCTGGAGAAGGGATGAGCGCCCCGGACCGCCCCGGCGACCGTCCCCGCAGACCGCGGAGACCACAGCGACCGCCCCAGCGACCGCGGAGACCGCCCCGGACCGCCCCCAGCGAGCGCGGAGACCCCCGCGACCGGCCACACTGAACGCACACCCGCCGTCACGACCAAGGACCCGAAGATGACCCGCGTGATCGCCGGCACGGCCGGCGGACGCCGACTGGCCGTCCCGCCAGGGACCGGCACCCGCCCCACCTCCGACCGCGCCAAGGAGGGCCTGTTCTCCACCTGGCAGTCCCTGCTCGGCGGCCCCCTCGACGGCGAACGGATCCTGGACCTCTACGCCGGATCGGGCGCCGTCGGCCTGGAGGCCCTCTCCCGCGGCGCCGGCCACGCCCTCCTCGTCGAGGCCGACACCCGCGCCGCCCGCGTCGTCCGGGAGAACGTGAAGAGCCTCGCCCTCCCCGGCGCCGAGGTCCGCGCGGGCAAGGCCCGCCAGATCATCCAGACCGCGCCACCGGCACCGTACGACCTGGTCTTCCTCGATCCGCCGTACGCCGTCACGGACGACGATCTTCGGGAGATCCTGCTCACACTCCGCTCGGGGGGCTGGCTCGCGGCGCGCGCCCTCGTCACCGTGGAGCGCAGCACCAGAGGCGGGGAGTTCCACTGGCCGGACGGTTTCGAAGGACTCCGGGCCCGTCGCTACGGCGAGGGAACGTTTTGGTACGGTCGCGCCGCCTCTACGTGCGAAGACGCACGATGACCGGACCGGAGAGCGAGGGATCTCAAGTGCGCCGCGCCGTCTGTCCCGGGTCGTTCGACCCGATCACCAATGGACATCTCGACATCATCTCCCGCGCCTCCCGTCTGTACGACGAGGTCTATGTCGCGGTGATGATCAACAAGTCCAAGAAGGGCCTGTTCGACGTCGACGAGCGGATCGACCTGATCCGCCAGGTCACCGGCGAATACGGGAACGTCCGCGTCGAGGCATTCCACGGCCTCCTGGTCGACTTCTGCAAGCAGCGCGACATCCCGGCCATCGTCAAGGGCCTGCGCGCGGTCAGCGACTTCGACTACGAGCTTCAGATGGCCCAGATGAACAACGGCCTCTCCGGAGTCGAGACGCTCTTCGTCCCCACCAACCCCACCTACAGCTTCCTGTCCTCCTCCCTGGTCAAGGAAGTGGCCACCTGGGGCGGCGACGTCTCCCACCTGGTGCCCCCGGTGGTCCTCGACGCCCTCGACGCCCGCCTGCGCGCGGGCTGATGGGGCTACAGTCGTCCCGTCCGTCTCCAACACAGTTTCAGAGAGTGGCGAGCAACCGGTGGACGTGCAGAAGAAGCTCGACGAGATCGTCACCACGGTCTCCAGTGCCCGGTCGATGCCCATGTCGGCCTCGTGCGTGATCAACCGCGCCGAGCTGCTCGCCCTGCTGGAAGAGGTGCGCGCGGCCCTGCCCGACTCGCTCGCCGAGGCCCGGGAGCTGATCGGCGGCCGTGAGCAGATGGTCGAGCAGGCCCGCCAGGAGGCCGAGCGGATCATCTCCGGCGCGCACGCCGAGCGCGGCTCCCTGATCTCCGACACCGAGATCGCCCGCCGCTCCCAGGCCGAGGCGGACCGCATCCTCGCCGAGGCCCGCCAGGAGGCCGAGGAGATCCGCGCCGAGGCCGACGACTACGTCGACTCCAAGCTCGCCAACTTCGAGGTCGTCCTCACCAAGACGATCGGCTCCGTCGGCCGCGGCCGCGAGAAGCTCCTCGGCACCGGCCCGGGCCTGGACGAACAGGGCTACGAGGACGAGGACGCCCCCGAGCGCAGCCACGACCCCGAGACCCTGCGCCGCGACGCGGACGCCTATGTGGACGTCAAGCTGGGCGCCTTCGAGGCGGTCCTCAGCAAGACCCTGGAGGCGGTCGGCAAGGGCCGCCAGAAGCTGCACGGCCGGATCGCCACCGACGCCCTCGGCGCCCTCGCCGACGACGACTCGACCTTCCAGCACTCCTCGGACGCCGACTACCTCGCCGACCTGGCCGCCCTCGCCGAGCAGGACACCCGGGCCGCACAGCAGCCCGCGCCCGGCCCCTACGAGCAGCAGCAGCCGCAGGAGGCGGCGCAGGGCGTCCCGCAGGACGCCTACGCCTACCAGCAGCAGCCCGACCCCTACGCGGGCGGCTACGCCCAGCAGCAGGGCTACGGCCAGCAGCCGGACCCGTACGGCTACCAGGAGGCCGACCCGTACGCCTATCAGGGCTACGACGCCCAGCAGGCCGCCTACGACCCGCAGCAGATGCAGCAGATCCCACAGCAGATGCAGCAGCCGCAGCAGCAGCCCGGGTACGCCCTCGACGAGACCAGCCTCTTCGACACCGGCATGATCAGCCCGGAGCAACTGCGGGCCTACGAGCAGGAACGCGGTCTGTAGGACGCCGGGGCGGCCCGCGCGGGGCCCCGGATTGGGCTGAGCGGGAAAGCTCCAGTATCCTGGCTCTTCGGTCGCGTGTGCGTTCGTCGGTTTTGCTGCCTTCGTATCCGCCCGCGATCATCGTCGCCCGGAACACCGAAGGGCGGCGACCCTCAGAGCTTGGAAGATCGAAAGCAGGAATGGCTCCCAACGCACGGCTGGACCACCGCAACCCCCTCGTGTTCGACACGCACGAGCTGGGCCGGCGTCCTGGCGCGCTACAGCGCCTGACCCGCGTGATCGACGCACCCGTGGATCTCGGCATCCCGGGCGTCGTCGGAGTGCCGGAAGGCGCCCCGGTGGAGCTCGAACTCCGACTCGAGTCGGTCATGGAAGGTGTGCTCGTCACAGGCACCGCCCGTGCACAGGCCGAGGGGGAGTGCGTAAGGTGTCTGGAGCCGCTGGAGCTAGCGCTCGAAGCGGACTTCCAGGAGATGTTCTCGTACCCTGACGCCGATGACCGGGGCCGCGTGAAGGCGGAACCGGCCGACGACGCCGAGGACGACGAGGACAGGCTCTTCATCGAGGACGGCATGTTCGACCTCGAACCCGTGCTGCGGGACGCGGTGGTGCTCGCACTGCCGATGCAGCCGGTGTGCCAGGACGACTGTCCCGGCCTGTGCTCCGAGTGCGGAGCCCGGCTGGCGGACGACCCGGGGCACCACCACGACGCCACCGACATCCGTTGGGCGGCATTGCAGGGACTCGCCGGTTCACTCGGAGACGGCGAGAAGGACGAGATGAGTGGCGAAGCGCCCGGTTCGGCGCGCGCCAACGAGAAGCAGGAGAAGTAGCCGTGGCTGTTCCGAAGCGGAAGATGTCGCGCAGCAACACGCGCCACCGCCGGTCGCAGTGGAAGGCTGCGGTCCCCACCCTGGTTGCGTGCGAGCGCTGCCACGAGCCCAAGCAGCAGCACATCGCGTGCCCGTCTTGCGGCACCTACAACAAGCGCCAGGTCCTCGAGGTCTGAGCGGCTGGTGAGAGGCTTCATGTCTGACGCCAAGGCGGACTCGACCGCCAAGAAACAGGCGGACAACGCGGCCTCGTCCCACACGCTTCTGGAAGGGCGGCTCGGCTATCGGCTCGAGTCCGCCCTTCTGGTGCGTGCGCTGACCCACCGCTCCTACGCGTACGAGAACGGCGGTCTGCCGACGAACGAACGGCTGGAGTTCCTCGGGGACTCCGTGCTCGGTCTCGTCGTCACGGACACGCTGTACCGCACCCACCCCGACCTGCCCGAAGGCCAGTTGGCCAAGTTGCGGGCCGCGGTGGTCAACTCGCGTGCGCTGGCGGAGGTCGGCCGTGGCCTCGACCTGGGCGCCTTCATCCGGCTCGGCCGTGGTGAAGAGGGCACGGGCGGCCGGGACAAGGCGTCCATCCTCGCCGACACCCTCGAAGCGGTGATCGGCGCGGTCTATCTCGACCAGGGCCTCGACGCGGCCTCCGAACTGGTGCACCGCCTGTTCGACCCGCTGATCGAGAAGTCCTCGAACCTCGGAGCCGGCCTGGACTGGAAGACCAGTCTCCAGGAGCTGACCGCGACCGAAGGGCTCGGTGTCCCCGAGTACCTGGTCACGGAGACCGGCCCCGATCACGAGAAGACCTTCACTGCTGCCGCCCGCGTCGGAGGCGTCTCGTACGGCACCGGCACCGGCCGCAGCAAGAAGGAGGCGGAGCAGCAGGCCGCCGAGTCCGCCTGGCGGTCCATCCGGGCCGCGGCGGACGAGCGCGCCGAGGCGGCGAAGGCGGCCACGGCCGCCGCGGCCGCCGACGCCTCGGTGGACCCCGAGTCCGCCGCCTCCGCCTGACGAACACCCGCACAGGAACACAAGTACGAGACGAACGCCCGCCTCCCACCCGGGGGCGGGCGTTCCGTACGGGGGATCCATGCCCGAGTTGCCCGAGGTCGAGGTCGTCCGGCGCGGTCTGGAGCGATGGGTCGCCCATCGCACGGTCGCCGACGCCGAGGTGCTGCACCCCCGTGCCGTCCGTCGCCATCTCGCGGGCGCCGACGACTTCGCGCACCGTCTGGCGGGCCACCGGATCGGCACCCCCAGCCGTCGCGGCAAGTACCTGTGGCTGCCGCTGGAGGACTCCGGGCAGGCGATCCTCGCCCACCTCGGGATGAGCGGCCAACTCTTGGTCCAGCCGCACGCCGCGCCCGACGAGCGGCATCTGCGCGTCCGGGTGCGGTTCGCCGACACCGTGGACACCGAACTGCGCTTCGTCGACCAGCGCACCTTCGGCGGCCTCTCCCTGCACGACACCACCGCGGACGGACTGCCCGACGTCATCGGGCACATCGCCCGCGACCCCCTCGACCCGCTGTTCGACGACGAGGCGTTCCACCAGGCGCTGCGCCGCAAGCGGACCACCATCAAGCGGGCCCTGCTCGACCAGTCGCTGATCAGCGGCGTCGGCAACATCTACGCCGACGAGGCGCTCTGGCGCTCCCGCCTGCACTACGACCGCCCGACCGGCACCTTCACCCGCCCGCGCACCTTCGAACTGCTGGGCCACGTCCGGGACGTGATGAACGCGGCCCTCTCCGTCGGCGGCACCAGCTTCGACAGCCTGTACGTCAACGTCAACGGCGAGTCGGGCTACTTCGACCGGTCCCTGGACGCGTACGGGCGCGAGGGCCTGCCCTGCAAGCGGTGCGGTACGCCGATGCGGCGCCGGCCCTGGATGAACCGCTCCAGCTACTTCTGCCCGACGTGTCAGAGGGCGCCGCGCGCCGCGTCGTAGCGCTCCCGGGCGGCCAGGACGTCGTCCATCCGCCCCTCCACGCAGTGGATGAGGGCCAGCAGCCGTCCGGCGACCTCATGGCCCAGCGGGGTCAGCTCGTAGTCCACCCGGGGCGGATTGGTCGGCTGGGCCTCACGGTGCACCAGCCCGTCGCGCTCCAGCGCGTGCAGCGTCTGCGAGAGCATCTTCTCGCTCACCCCGTCGACCCGCCGCCGCAGCTCGTTGAACCGCAGCGACCCCTCGTGCAGCGCCCCGAGCGTCAGCCCGCCCCACCGCCCGGTGACATGCTCCAGCGTCCCGCGCGAGGGACACGCCTTGGCGAACACGTCGTACGGAAGCCCCTGCTCCACCGCTCGCTCCGCGCTGCTCATCCCCCGAGCGTACGCGAACACAGCGCAAACCATCAGAACGCGCTACCCCGGGGACAGCGCCCCTGGCCAGGAGCTTCCGTGGTCGGTCGGCCCTAGTAGCCGAAGTCCTGGGTCCACCAAGGGCCGCCCGCGCCGAAGTGGACGCCGACGCCCAGGGTCTTGAAGTCGGGGTTCAGGATGTTCGCCTTGTGGCCGGGGCTGTTCATCCAGGCGTCCATGACGGCGGCCGCGTCGGTCTGGCCCCGGGCTATGTTCTCGCCGCCGAGTCCGGAGACGCCGGCGTTCGTGGCGCGGTCCCAGGGGGTCAGTCCGTCCGGGGAGGTGTGGTCGAAGAAGCCCTGGGCGGCCATGTCGTCGCTGAACTGCTCGGCCAGTTCCGCCAGCGGGCTGCTCGCGGTGAGCGCGCCGAGCCCGGCCTCGGACCGCTCCTGATTGACCAGCTTGAGGACCTGGGCCGCGGCCAGGGTCTCGGCGGAGACGGTCGCCGGGGTCTCCGGTTTCCGGGGCGCCTCGGTCTTCTCCGGGGCCTTGGGCGTGGTGGCCTCGGCGGACGGGTCCCGGGTCGGCTCCTCGGCCGGAGTGGTCTCCGTGTCCTCGGCCGCCTTGTCGCCGCCGGTCTCGCTCGGCGAGGCCGTGGACTCCGACGGGGAGGTCGAGGTGGACGGCGAGGTGGCGCTGCCCGTGCCCTGGCCGGTCGAGGTGTCGCCGCGCCCGCCGTCGGCCGCGCCGGACGTGCCGCCGAACTCGGAGGCCGAGTTGCTGGGGGAGTCCACCGCCTGCACGTTGTCGCCCGCACCGCTGCCGCCCCCGAGGCGGTAGCTGTCCAGGCCCGGCACCACACCGGTGGCCACCGCGACCGTGCCGAACGCGACGGCCGCCGACACCCCGAGCAGCCCCGTCTTCACGGGCGTCGCGGGCTTGCGCTTACGGCGCCGGCCGGTGCCGCCCCGGCCCGAGCCGGGCCGCAGGGCGCCGCCGTCGGGCGCGAAGCCGTCCATCGTGAACAGCGCGGTGTCGTCGGCACCGAAGTCAGGACCGGAGCCGGGACCGAAGTCCGGAGCGAGATCGGGAGCGAAGTCGGGTGTGAAGTCCGAGACGAAGTCGCGGTCGAGGTCGGAGCCGAGACCGGGGCCGTGCTCCGGGGGGAGGTCCCGGCCGTAGGCCCGGCCGTGGTGGACGGCGTAGTCGGGCGCGGAATTCTGCGCGTAGTCGTCCGCGGCGCCGACGTGGGCGTACTCCTGCGCCCCGCCGTCAGGGCCGTACGGCCCGTCCGTGGCGTAGAGGTACTCCTGGCTGCGTGCGACCGAGTCGGCGTACGCCTCCGGATTCAGATACGGCGCGATGCCCATCGTCCGCGCTCCGCCCGGATACGAGCCCCGGGGGTCGTGGCCCCCGGGGTACGAGTCGTCCGGCTGTGCGACCCCCGTGGCGCGGCCCGTGGCGGCGCGGCCGGCGGCGGAGCGTCGGTGGCGTCCCATGTCCTTGCCTTCCTCGTCCAATGCGGTGTTTCCACCGGCCGGCCGGGGCGGTTGGACCCTCGTACGCCCTGTGCTCGGCCCGACTCACTCGAAGGAGTGAGTTTCATATGAGAATCATTGGGAGGGGACGGTACCGCATGGCGCAGGGGGAGGAAGTGCCCCGAGGGACTTTGCCCGGTTAGGTTGCACCCATGAGCGAGGATGTACGGCTGGTCGCCTGGGTGCGTGGACATGTCCAAGGGGTGGGTTTCCGCTGGTTCACCCGGGCCAAGGCGCTGGAGATCGGCGGACTGAGTGGCTTTGCTCTCAATCTGGCCGACGGCCGGGTCCAGGTGGTCGCGGAAGGCGCCCGGGAGGGCTGCGAGGGGCTGCTCGACTGGCTCGCGGGCGACGACACGCCCGGGCGCGTGGACGGAGTCACAGAGATATGGGACACACCGCGGGGCGGCTACGACGGCTTCGCGATCCGCTGAGGCACGCGTGCGGGGCTGCCCCGCGGAAGCGGCGAAAGGCGCCCCCGGCACCCGCCCCCGGCGAAAAGAAGCAGGTGGTTGCCAAGAATCGCTTGTGATGGCATGCTCCGCACGCAAGGATGATCGCCACGCCCGAGGGTCCCGAGGGTGCCGCAGCGCCGCCGTTCAGGCCGCGCGGCAACGGGTTGCCCGCCAATACGGGGCGTGATCGTGTTGACCGTCAAACTTTTTGGTGAGACGCTGAAAGCCCCGCGCACCTCCGCTGTTTGGCATGGATGAACGGCAGCACGAACAAGATCCTTCCAGACACCGCGGGTGCGAATCCCTCACGACCCACACCGCTTCGGTCGGTCACTCAGTGTGGAGGACCATCCATCATGGCAAAGGCGCTTCTCGGTTACGTCGGCGGCTCCGACCCGCGACTCCTCGCCGAGATGCGACGGCTCCAGCAGCGCGTCCAGGACCTGGAATCCGAGCTCGGACGGATCCAGGCCGAGAACGACGCTCTGACGGCTGCCGCTTCTCACGACAGGTTCATGGAGAGCATCGACGCACACCAGGCGGAGCCTGCGCTCACCTGATCGCTGCACCGCTCCACGACAGCACATGCAGAGGTCGGGCGGCACATATCAACCGCGTCGGACCGCTTAAGTTGTCAGAAGTTGCAAGGGACGCCTCGGCGTCCCTTCGTTCTTTCCCCCGCCGTCTTCCCGCCGTTCCCCCGGTCGTACGACTCCCGTTTCCCCCGTCTGCTCCTCCCAGTCTCTACAACGTGTGGTCTGCCCTGCGCGTTCAAGGGTGAAACCGAGGGGCGGCAGGCGTTCATGGAGTGAGACCGGCCCGGAAGGTAGAGTCCAGCGCCGTGCACCTCAAGGCCCTGACCCTCCGAGGGTTCAAGTCGTTCGCGTCGGCGACCACACTCCGGTTCGAGCCGGGGATCACCTGTGTCGTCGGGCCCAACGGCTCGGGCAAGTCCAACGTGGTCGACGCGCTGAGCTGGGTCATGGGCGAGCAGGGCGCCAAGTCCCTGCGCGGCGGCAAGATGGAGGACGTCATCTTCGCCGGGACCACCGGCCGCCCCCCGCTGGGCCGCGCCGAGGTGTCCCTGACCATCGACAACTCCGACGGCGCCCTGCCCATCGAGTACGCCGAGGTCACCATCACGCGGATCATGTTCCGCAACGGCGGCAGCGAGTACCAGATCAACGGCGACACCTGCCGGCTGCTCGACATCCAGGACCTGCTGTCCGACTCCGGCATCGGCCGCGAGATGCACGTCATCGTCGGCCAGGGCCAGCTCGACTCCGTCCTGCACGCCGATCCGATGGGCCGCCGCGCCTTCATCGAGGAGGCCGCGGGCGTCCTCAAGCACCGCAAGCGCAAGGAGAAGGCGCTGCGCAAGCTCGACGCGATGCAGGCCAACCTCGCGCGCGTGCAGGACCTCACCGACGAGCTGCGCCGCCAGCTCAAGCCCCTGGGCCGCCAGGCGGCGGTGGCCCGACGAGCCGCGGTCATCCAGGCCGACCTGCGCGACGCCCGCCTGCGCCTCCTCGCCGACGACCTCGTACGGCTGCGCGAGGCGCTCCAGGCCGAGGTGGCCGACGAGGCCGCCCTCAAGGAACGCAAGGAGACCGCCGAACAGGAGCTGCGCAGGGCGCTCCAGCGCGAAGGACTGCTGGAGGACGAGGTACGGCAGCTCACGCCGCGTCTCCAGCGCGCCCAGCAGACCTGGTACGAGCTGTCCCAGCTCGCCGAACGCGTCCGCGGCACGATCTCGCTGGCCGACGCCCGCATCAAGAGCGCCACCTCCGCGCCGCCCGAGGAGCGGCGCGGCCGCGACCCCGAGGACATGGAGCGCGAGGCCGCCCGTGTCCGCGAGCAGGAGGCCGAGCTGGAGGCCGCCCTGGAGGCGGCCAGCCACGCCCTCGACGACACCGTCTCCCACCGCGCCGACCTGGAGCGCGAACTCGCCGTCGAGGAACGGCGGCTGAAGGACGTCGCCCGGGCCATCGCCGACCGCCGCGAGGGCCTCGCCCGGCTCAACGGCCAGGTCAACGCGGCCCGCTCGCGCGCCGCCTCCGCCCAGGCCGAGATCGACCGGCTGGCCGCAGCCCGCGACGAGGCCCAGGAGCGGGCCGTCACCGCCCAGGAGGAGTACGAGACCCTCCAGGCCGAGGTCGACGGCCTCGACGCCGGCGACGCGGAACTCGCCGGGCACCACGACACAGCGAAGCGCGGGCTCGCCGAGGCGGAGGCCGCGCTGACCGCCGCCCGCGAGGCCGTCACCGAGGCCGAACGCCGGCGCGCCGCCACCCAGGCCCGCCACGAGGCCCTCGCCCTCGGCCTGCGCCGCAAGGACGGCACCGGCGCGCTGCTCGGCGCCCGCGACCGGCTGGACGGACTGCTCGGCCCCGCCGCGGAACTGCTGACCGTCGTCCCCGGACACGAGGTCGCGCTCGCCGCCGCCTTCGGCGCCGCGGCCGACGCCGTCGCCGTGAGCGGACCCACCGCCGCCGCCGACGCCATCCGGCTGCTGCGCAAGCAGGACGCGGGACGCGCGGCCCTCCTGCTGGACGGCGCCCCCGGACCCGCGGAGCGGGCGGCACCGCAGGACGGGCCGCCGTACGCCGCCGATCTGGTGCGGGGGCCGGACGGGCTGATGGCCGCCGTACGGACGCTGCTGCGCGGGATCGTGGTGGTGCCGACGCTGGAGGACGCCGAGGAACTCGTCTACGCCCGGCCCGGCCTCACCGCCGTCACCGCCGACGGCGATCTGCTCGGGGCGCACTTCGCGCACGGCGGGTCGGCCGGCGCGCCCAGCCTGCTGGAGGTGCAGGCGTCCGTCGACGAGGCCGCCGCGGAACTGGCCGAACTGGCCGTACGGTGCACGGAGCTGACCCACGCGCAGCAGGAGGCCGCCGCGCGCCGGGCGGAGTGCGCCGCGCTGGTCGAGGAGCTGGGGGAGCGGCGCCGGGCCGCCGACCGGGAGAAGTCGTCCGTCGCCCAGCAGCTCGGCCGGCTCGCCGGGCAGGCGCGCGGCGCGGCCGGGGAGGCCGAGCGGTCCACCGCCGCCGCGGCCCGGGCGCAGGAGGCGCTGGAGCGGGCCGTCGAGGAGGCCGAGGTGCTCGCCGAACGGCTGGCCGTGGCCGAGGAGATGCCGGTCGAGGAGGAGCCCGACACCTCGGTGCGGGACCGGCTCGCCGCCGACGGGGCCAACGCGCGCCAGACCGAGATGGAGGCCCGCCTCCAGGTCCGTACCCACGAGGAGCGGGTGAAGGGGCTCGCCGGACGGGCCGACTCGCTGGACCGGGCCGCCCGCGCCGAACGCGAGGCACGCGCGCGTGCCGAGCAGCGGCGGGCGCGGCTGCGCCACGAGGCGGCCGTCGCCGAGGCCGTGGCCTCCGGCGCCCGGCAACTGCTCGCCCATGTCGAGGTCTCGCTCGGCCGCGCCGACCTGGAGCGGGTGGCCGCCGAGGCCGCCAAGGCGCGCCGTGAGCAGGACCTGGCCGCCGCCCGGACCGCCGGGCGCGATCTCAAGGCCGAGCTGGACAAGCTGACGGACTCCGTGCACCGGGGCGAGGTCCTGGGCGCCGAGAAGCGGCTGCGGATCGAGCAGTTGGAGACCAAGGCGCTGGAGGAGATGGGCGTGGAGCCCGCCGGGCTCGTCTCCGAGTACGGCCCCCGCCAGCTCGTCCCGCCGTCGCCGCCCGCCGAGGGCGAGGAGCTGCCGGAGGACCCCGAGCACCCGCGCAACCAGCCGGTGCCGTTCGTCCGCGCCGAGCAGGAGAAGCGGCTGCGGGCCGCCGAGCGGGCGTACCAGCAGCTCGGCAAGGTGAACCCGCTCGCGCTGGAGGAGTTCGCCGCGCTGGAGGAGCGCCACAAGTTCCTCAGCGAGCAGTTGGAGGACCTGAAGAAGACGCGTGCCGATCTCCTTCAGGTGGTGAAGGAAGTCGACGAGCGGGTCGAGCAGGTCTTCACCGAGGCGTTCCGGGACACGGCGCGCGAGTTCGAGGGCGTGTTCAGCCGTCTCTTCCCGGGCGGCGAGGGACGGCTGATCCTGACCGACCCGGACAACATGCTCACCACCGGCGTGGACGTGGAGGCGCGGCCGCCGGGCAAGAAGGTCAAGCGGCTCAGCCTGCTGTCCGGCGGTGAGCGGTCGCTGACCGCCGTCGCCATGCTGGTGTCGATCTTCAAGGCCCGGCCCAGTCCGTTCTACGTCATGGACGAGGTCGAGGCGGCCCTCGACGACACCAACCTCCAGCGGCTGATCCGCATCATGCAGGAGCTCCAGGAGGCGTCCCAGCTCATCGTGATCACGCACCAGAAGCGGACCATGGAGGTCGCCGACGCGCTGTACGGCGTCTCCATGCAGGGCGACGGGGTGTCGAAGGTGATCAGCCAGCGGCTGCGCTGAGCGCGCCGCTCACACTTCAGGGCCGCTCGCTTTCAGGACTGCTGGCTTCAAGAAGTGAACGCATGTGGCGTTCTTGTGTCTCCGTTCTCACATTTCCCCACGTTTGATTTTGAGACTTGAAGGCATAGTCTCTGCAACGTTGGATTTACCTTCAGGTACCACCTATCTGGAGGCCCCACGAGGGAGTGGAACGTGACCACAGCGCAGGCACAGAAGTCAGGACCCGGGACGGCACATCCCGATCATCTCGGGCATGTCATCTTCATCGCGGCGGCGGCCGCGATGGGCGGGTTCCTCTTCGGCTACGACAGTTCCGTGATCAACGGTGCCGTCGAGGCGATCCGGGACCGCTACGACATCGGGTCCGCGGCTCTGGCGCAGGTCATCGCCATCGCTCTGATCGGCTGTGCGGTCGGTGCGGCCACGGCCGGCCGGATCGCCGACCGTATCGGCCGGATCCGGGTCATGCAGATCGCGGCCGTGCTGTTCACCGTCAGTGCCGTCGGCTCGGCGCTGCCGTTCTCGCTGTGGGACTTCGCCCTGTGGCGGGTCGTCGGGGGCTTCGCCATCGGCATGGCCTCGGTCATCGGCCCCGCCTACATCGCCGAGGTCGCCCCGCCCGCCTACCGCGGCCGGCTCGGTTCCTTCCAGCAGGCCGCGATCGTCATCGGCATCGCCGTCTCGCAGTTGGTCAACTGGGGTCTCCTCAACGCCTCGGGCGGCGACCAGCGCGGCACCCTGATGGGTCTGGAGGCCTGGCAGGTCATGCTCGGCGTGATGGTCGTCCCGGCCGTCCTCTACGGGCTGCTGTCCTTCGCGATCCCCGAGTCCCCGCGCTTTCTGATCTCCGTCGGCAGGCGGGAGCGGGCCCGGGAGATCCTCGCCGAGGTCGAGGGCGAGAGCGGTGACCTGGACGCACGCGTCACGGAGATCGAGAACGCCATGAACAGCGAGCACAGGTCCGCGTTCAAGGACCTGCTCGGCGGCGGCTTCTTCTTCAAGCCGATCGTCTGGACCGGCATCGGTCTGTCGGTCTTCCAGCAGTTCGTCGGCATCAACGTCGCGTTCTACTACTCCTCGACGCTGTGGCAGTCGGTCGGTGTCGACCCGACGGAGTCGTTCTTCTACTCGTTCACGACGTCGATCATCAACATCGTCGGCACCGTGATCGCCATGATCTTCGTGGACCGGATCGGCCGCCGCCCGCTCGCGGTCATCGGCTCGGTCGGCATGGTGATCGGCCTCGCGCTGGAGGCCTGGGCCTTCTCCTTCGACCTGGTCGACGGCCGGCTCCCGGCCGCGCAGGGCTGGATCGCCCTGATCGCCGCCCATGTCTTCGTCCTCTTCTTCGCCCTGTCGTGGGGTGTGGTCGTCTGGGTCATGCTCGGCGAGATGTTCCCCAACCGGATCCGCGCCGCCGCCCTCGGCGTCGCCGCCTCCGCGCAGTGGATCGCCAACTGGGCCATCACGGCGAGCTTCCCGTCCCTGGCCGACTGGAACCTCTCCGTCACCTACGTCATCTACACGGCCTTCGCCGCGCTCTCCGTCCCGTTCGTCCTGCGCTACGTCAAGGAGACGAAGGGCAAGGCCCTGGAGGAAATGGGCTGACACCCCCTCGACCCGGGGAGCCGGGCCACCACCCCGCCGCCCGCTTCCCCGCCCCACCACCGCCCCTGACCCGGTCAATCCCGGGGCGGGGGCGGGGGTGTGTCGGGGGCGGGGGCGGTATCCGGCTTCCCGGCCGACGCTGCCTGCGCCGACCCTGCGGCGTGGGCGGGCCGTCCGATGCGACGGTGCCGGGTCGGTCGGTGACCGGCCGGAACGGGTTATCCGGCGCGCCCCCTGTCAGTCGGCGCCATCCGTCCAGCGCCGGGCGCCAGGCCCTGGCGGGCCGTGGCGGGAGTCCCGCGCCTGCTGTCCTGCCGGGTTCGAACATTCCATACGCACCGGGCGTCCTGATCCAGACGTCGCGTCCACTGGTTAGCGGAGTCGGGACGCGGCGCGCCCACCGGCCGGTGGGGTCGACTGCTGCACGTCGTCGGCTGGTCGGGTCGGCCGTCTCGGCTGCACCGGCTGGCGGGGTTGAGACGTGCCGCGCCCACTGGGCGGCCTGATCCAGACGCAGCGCCCGCCGGCTGGTCGGGTCGGCCGCCTTGTCTGCACCGGCTGGTGGGGTCGAGGCGTGCCGCGTCCGTCGGTCGATCCGATCCGGCGCCCGGCGTCTGTCGGTCAGCGAGGTCGGCCGCCCCGCCTCCGACGGCTGGTCGCGGTCGGCTGCCTGCCTGCACCCGCCGGCGGCGTCGAGGCGCCCCACGTCCACCAGTCAGCCCGTGCCGGACGCCGGTTCAGGCGTCCCGCGGCCGATGCGGAGACCCGCGCCCCCCATGTCACCCCTCCAGCGCCGGAATCACCTTCTTCGCGAACAGCCGTAGGCTGCGCCAGCCCTCTTCCACCGGTATGCCGCCTGCCAGGGGGTGGAGGACCAGGTTGTCGAGGGCGGTGGTGGTGCAGGCCGCCGGGGTGAGGATGCGGTAGACGCCCTCCTCGCGGAGTTCGGGGACCGTCGTGGCCGTGGAGCGGACCGCCGAGCGGATCTCGGAGGACTGCCAGGAGGCGTACGTGCGGGCCTCGTGGAGGAAGTGGTGGCCGTAGGCGGCCCAGGCTCGGTCCGGGTCGTCCGAGATGTGGAGGAGAGGGGTGTTCGGGGCCGGCATCATCGTCCAGCCCTCCGTGCCGTACTCGGCCAGGCGCTCCTTGTAGTAGCCCTCCAGTTCCGGCAGGTGCGCGCTGGGGAAGAACGGGAGGCCCAGCCGGGCGGCCCGGCGGGCGGCGGCCTGGGAGGAGCCGCCGACCAGGAGCAGGGGGTGCGGGTCCGAGAAGGGGCGCGGGGTGACGCGTACCGTGCGGCCCCGGTACACGAATTCCTCGCCCGTCCATGCCTTCAGCAGGGTCTCCAGCAACTCGTCCTGGAGTCGGCCGCGCCGCTTCCAGTCGACGCCCGCCCGCTCGTACTCCTCGGGCCGGTAGCCGATCCCGGCGACCGTGACCAGCCGGCCGCCGCTCAGCAGATCCAGTACGGCGATGTCCTCGGCCAGCCGCAGCGGATCGTGCAGCGGGCCGATCACCGCCGAGACCGTCACCGCCAGCCGCCGCGTCGCCCCGAGCACCGCGCCCGCGAAGGCGAACGGCGACGGCAGCCAGTTGTTCTCGGCCCCGTGGTGCTCCTCGGTCTGCACGGTCGTGATCCCGTGCCCGTCGGCGTACGCGGCCATCTCCAGCGCGGCCCGGTAGCGGGCGCCCAGCTCGGCGGGGGAGGCGCCGGGGGCGACGAGGTTGAAACGGACGACGGTGACGGGCATGGGAGGCCCCCTTCGTGGTGGAGGGGGAGATTAGCTGACGCTTCGTCAGGTATCCAGGGGTGCGGTACCGCCCGTTCGGACGCACCGGCGACCGCTTCCGCGCAGGGCGCTCACGCATACTGGACGGGTTATGGAAACCGTCATCCTTGCTGTAGTCATCGCCGTGCTGGTGCTCGGTGTGCTCGGCGGGCTCGTCGTCGGCAGCCGGCGGAAGAAGTCGCTGCCCCCGCCGCCCCCCGCAGCGCCCGACATCACCGCACCCCCGGCCGAGCCGCAGGTCGGCGACGAGGCCGAGACACCGCGCGACGAACCGCGCCGCACGATCGAGGAGGTGGACCTACCCGACGGCGGCGGCCCGGCCGGGGTCACGGTCGAGGAACCGCCCTCCGACCTCACCGCCGAGGCTCCGGAGATCGAGATCCCGGAGCCCACCGCGGGGCGGCTCGTCCGCCTGCGCGCCCGTCTCTCCCGCTCCCAGAACGCCCTCGGCAAGGGCCTGCTCACGCTGCTCTCGCGTGAGCACCTGGACGACGACACCTGGGAGGAGATCGAGGACACCCTCCTCACCGCCGACGTCGGCGTCATGCCCACCCAGGAACTGGTCGAACGGCTGCGCGAGCGCGTCAAGGTGCTCGGCACCCGCACCCCCGCGGAACTGCGCGCCCTGCTGCGCGAGGAACTGCTCAAGCTGGTCGGCACCGACGTCGACCGCACGGTGAAGACCGAGCCCGAGGACCGCAAGCCCGGCATCGTGATGGTCGTCGGCGTCAACGGCACCGGCAAGACCACCACCACCGGCAAGCTCGCGCGCGTGCTCGTCGCCGACGGCCGTACGGTCGTCCTCGGCGCCGCCGACACCTTCCGGGCCGCCGCCGCCGACCAGCTCCAGACCTGGGGCGAGCGGGTCGGCGCCCACACCGTGCGCGGGCCGGAGGCGGGCGACCCCGCGTCCGTCGCCTTCGACGCGGTGAAGGAGGGCAAGGAGATGGGGGTCGACGTGGTCCTCATCGACACCGCCGGCCGCCTCCACACCAAGACCGGCCTCATGGACGAGCTGGGCAAGGTCAAGCGGGTCGTCGAGAAGCACGCCCCGCTCGACGAGGTGCTGCTCGTCCTGGACGCGACCACCGGACAGAACGGCCTGGTGCAGGCCCGCGTCTTCGCCGAGGTCGTCGACATCACCGGCATCGTGCTGACCAAGCTCGACGGCACGGCCAAGGGCGGCATCGTGATCGCCGTCCAGCGCGAGCTGAACGTCCCGGTCAAGCTCATCGGGCTCGGCGAGGGCCCCGACGACCTCGCGCCGTTCGAGCCGGAGGCGTTCGTCGACGCCCTGATCGGTGACTGATCCCACGGACTCCCCGGCCTTACGGTCCTACGAGAATGGCCGACCCCCGGTTTATCCCTCGGTCACGCGAGAAGCGCCCGCCCCCGGTGCAGTGGGAGCGGGCGCTTCGCCGTGTCCGCGGCGGGCGGACGGCTGGAGGAGCGCGACCAGGCAGGGCTACGCGCGTGACCGGTGCGCCACGTACGCCAGCGTGCCCAGCAGCAGCCGGGCCTCCGGGGGCCTGCTCGCCGAGTCCAGCGCGGGCGGGCGCAGCCAGCGGACCGGGCCGAGGCCGCCCCGGTCGGACGGCGGGGCGGTGATGAACGCGCCGGGGCCGATGCCGCGCAGATCGAGGGAACCCGGGTCGTCCCACCCCATGCGGTAGAGGAGCCCGGTCAGCTCGGCGGCGGCGCCGGGGGCGACGAAGAACTGGGTGCGGCCCTCGGGCGTGACGGTGACCGGACCGAGCGGCAGCCCCATCCGCTCCAGCCGGACCAGCGCGCGGCGCCCGGCCGCCGCGGCCACCTCGATCACGTCGAACGCCTGTCCGACCGGCAGCATCACCGCGGCGCCCGGATACTCGGACCAGGCCCGGGTGACGTCGTCGAGCGTGGCGCCGGCCGGCACCTGCGGGGCGAAGATCAGGGGGTGCGCGCCGGGCTCGCGGCACGAGGGGCGGCCGCACGAGCAGACGCCGGCCGCGGCGCGGGCGCCCGGCACCACGTCCCAGCCCCACAGTCCCGTGAACTCGGCGACGGCGGTGCACTCGGACGAGCGACCGCGCCTGCGCGCGCCGGAGCGGATCTCGCGGATGCCGCCGATCGTGAAGCCCATGCCCCCTCCAACGGGTCCGACGCGGGTGTGGTTACGTAACGGACGTACGTTGTAACTCTGCGTGTTTTCGGTGCCCTTCGGGCGTAGTGCGCTGACGGCGTCCGGAAGCGCTCCGGGTGGTGCGGTCTGCCGTGTGCGCCCCTGAGTGCTTCGGTCCGCCATCTCTCGGCCGTCCACTGTCAAGTGAATCGTGAACAGCTCCACGGGAGTTCATTCGAAGGGGTGGCGAATGGTGGCGTTTCCCGGATCGCCATGGCCGGAGCAGTGATCGTAGGATTACTTTGAGTGTGCGGGTCCCTGAGAGCACACGCGCTTGTGGGTATGCCGGAGGCAAGTCGGGTTTCCGTTCGAGGGGTGACAACTGCCGGACGAGAGGCCGGGATCACCGGCATTCTGATAGGGCTTGGCGCACTCAGTGACAAGTGGTCTCGAGGGATGGGGGCGTTCCAGTGAGCGGCAACGGCGGAAGCGGGAACAGCGCTGCGAGCGCGGACAAGCGCCCGAACGAGCTGCTCACGTCGTGGTTCGTGCGCAGCGGCTGGTCGAAGGGCGAACTGGCCCGTCAAGTCAACCGCCGGGCCCGACAGTTGGGCGCCAACCACATCTCCACCGACACCTCACGCGTGCGCCGCTGGCTGGACGGCGAGAACCCCCGCGAACCCATCCCCAGGATCCTGTCCGAGCTGTTCTCCGAGCGCTTCGGCTGTGTCGTCTCCGTCGAGGACCTCGGGCTGCGCGCCACCCGCCAGATGCCCTCCGCGACCGGCGTCGACCTGCCCTGGACCGGCCCGCAGACGGTGGCCCTGCTCAGCGAGTTCTCCCGCAGCGACCTGATGCTCGCCCGGCGCGGCTTCCTCGGCACCTCGCTGACCCTGTCCGCGGGACCGTCCCTCATCGAACCCATGCAGCGCTGGCTGGTGCCCGCCCCGCCGGCCCCGCCCGAGGAGCCCGGGTCCGTCCCCACCAGCCGGGCCCGCGGCCGCCTCTCCCGGCCCGAGCTGGACCTCCTCGAGTCCACCACCGTGATGTTCCGCCAGTGGGACGCCCAGTGCGGCGGCGGTCTGCGCCGCAAGGCCGTCGTCGGACAGCTCCACGAGGTCACCGACCTCCTCCAGGAGCCCCAACCCGAGGCGACCTCCCGCAAACTCTTCAAGGTCGCCGCCGAACTCGCCGAACTGGCGGGCTGGATGAGCTACGACGTGGGGCTCCAGCCCACCGCCCAGAAGTACTTCGTCCTCGCCCTGCACGCCGCGAAGGAAGCCGGCGACCGCCCCCTCGGCTCGTACGTCCTGTCCAGCATGAGCCGCCAGATGATCCATCTCGGCCGCCCCGAGGACGCGTTGGAGCTGATCCACCTCGCCCAGTACGGCAGCCGCGACTGCGCGAGCCCCCGCACCCAGTCCATGCTGTATGCGATGGAGGCCCGCGCCTACGCCAACATGGGCCAGCCGGGGCGCTGCAAGCGGGCCGTCCGGATGGCCGAGGACACCTTCGCCGAGGCCGAGGAGTGGGACGAGCCGGACCCCGACTGGATCCGCTTCTTCTCCGAGGCCGAGCTGTACGGCGAGAACAGCCACTCCTTCCGCGACCTCGCCTATGTCGCGGGCCGCAGCCCCGCCTACGCCTCCCTCGCCGAACCCCTCATGCAGAAGGCCGTCGAACTCTTCGCGAACGACGGCGACCACCAGCGGTCCTACGTCCTCAACCTCATCGGCATGGCCACCGTCCACCTCCTGCGCCGCGAGCCCGAGCACAGCGCCACCCTCGCCGAGCAGGCCATGAGGGAGGCCAAGAAAGTCCGCTCCGAGCGCGTCAACACTCGTATCCGAAAGACGGTCGACACCGCCGTCCGCGAGTTCGGTGAGCTGTCCGAGGTCATCGACCTCACCGAGCGGCTCGCCATCGAACTCCCGGAGACCGCCGAAGCCGTCTGAACCGCACCTCCACCGAGGAAAACCCGAGAACCCCGGCCGCGGCCGGCCCTCCCGAACCGCCCGACTCGGCTCCCCCGTGCCAGGTCATCGGAGGGCCGACCGCGGCCGGTTTGCATCCCTCGGAGAAGGTTGCGCCACGATAACGATCCGCTCGGCGGACATCACCCAGTTCACCGACGCGTAACGCACCGGGTGCCTTCGTCACGACGGCGAAACAACGAGGGGCGTCCACCGAAACCGCGCTGCGTCAATCTCATGGCGCATAACCGGCCCACCCCCTCACAACCCGCTCTGGCTATGCCCGCACGGGGCCGCACCTACGACGAGGAGACGCCGATGGCATCAGCCATCACGCTTGCGGCGGACGCACCCACGCTGTCGTCCGCGAACACAGGCTTCATGCTCATCTGTTCCGCCCTGGTGATGCTGATGACACCGGGCCTCGCCTTCTTCTACGGAGGCATGGTCCGCGTCAAGAGCACCCTGAACATGCTGATGATGAGCTTCATCAGCCTCGGCATCGTCACCATCCTGTGGGTGCTGTACGGGTTCTCCCTCGCGTTCGGCACCGACTCCGGCAGCGTCATCGGCTGGAACTCCGACTGGGTCGGCCTCAGCAACATCGGCCTGACCGAGCTGTGGGACGGCTACACCATCCCGGTGTTCGTCTTCCTCATCTTCCAGATGATGTTCGCCATCCTCACGCCCGCCCTGATCAGCGGCGCCCTGGCCGACCGCGTCAAGTTCACCGCCTGGGCCCTGTTCATCGCCCTGTGGGTCACCGTCGTCTACTTCCCCGTCGCCCACTGGGTCTGGGGCGCCGGCGGCTGGGCCTACGAACTGGGCGTCATCGACTTCGCGGGCGGTACGGCCGTCCACATCAACGCCGGTGCCGCCGCCCTCGGCGTCATCCTGGTCATCGGCAAGCGCGTCGGCTTCAAGAAGGACCCGATGCGCCCGCACAGCCTCCCGCTGGTCATGCTCGGCGCCGCCCTGCTGTGGTTCGGCTGGTTCGGCTTCAACGCCGGCTCGTGGCTCGGCAACGACGACGGCGTCGGCGCGCTGATGTTCGTCAACACCCAGGTCGCCACCGGTGCCGCCGTGCTCGGCTGGCTCATCTACGAGAAGATCCGCCACGGCGCGTTCACCACGCTGGGCGCCGCCTCCGGCGCCGTCTCCGGCCTCGTCGCCATCACCCCGGCCGGCGGTGCCGTCTCCCCGCTCGGCGCCATCGCCGTCGGCGCCATCGCCGGTGTCCTGTGCGCCGCGGCCGTCGGCCTCAAGTACAAGTTCGGCTACGACGACTCCCTCGACGTGGTCGGCGTCCACCTCGTCGGCGGTGTCATCGGCTCCCTGCTGATCGGCTTCTTCGCCACCGGCAAGGGCCAGTCCGACGTCGAGGGCCTCTTCTACGGCGGCGGCCTCGACCAGTTCTGGAAGCAGTGCGCCGGAGTCTTCGGAGTCCTCGCCTACTCCCTGGTCGTCTCCGCGATCATCGCCTTCCTCCTCCACAAGACCATCGGCATGCGGGTCTCCGAGGACGAAGAGGTCGCCGGCATCGACCAGGCCGAGCACGCCGAGACCGCATACGACTTCAGCGGTGCCGGTGGTGGCGCCGCCCGCACGACCGCCGTCCCGGCCCCGGTGGCCGACGCCAGCAAGAAGGTGGACGCATGAAGCTCATCACCGCCGTCGTCAAGCCCCACCGGCTCGACGAGATCAAGGAAGCCCTCCAGGCGTTCGGCGTCCACGGCCTGACGGTCACCGAGGCCAGCGGCTACGGCCGGCAGCGGGGACACACCGAGGTCTACCGCGGTGCCGAGTACACCGTCGACCTCGTGCCCAAGATCCGCATAGAGGTCCTGGCCGAGGACGACGACGCCGAACAGCTCATCGACGTCATCGTCAAGGCCGCCCGCACCGGCAAGATCGGTGACGGCAAGGTCTGGTCCCTCCCGGTCGAGACCGCCGTACGGGTCCGCACCGGCGAGCGCGGCCCGGACGCGCTCTGACCGCAGAACAGAACAGGAGTCGCTGGGTGACGAGTACGGACATGCGGAAAGATGCAGAGGACTCGGGACCCAGCGGCTACGCGGCGGCCCGGCTGCGCCTCCTCACCGAGGAGGCGCGGTCCGGGCCGCCGCGCCGTGCGGCCCTGTCCCGGCTCACCGACGAATGGCTGACCGGCCTCTTCACCGCCGCGGCCGAGGACCTGCGCGGCATCTCCCTCGTCGCCGTCGGCGGCTACGGCCGCGGCGAACTCTCTCCCCGCAGCGACCTCGACCTGCTCCTCCTGCACGACGGCGCCGACAGCAAGGCCGTCGCCGCCCTCGCCGACCGCCTCTGGTACCCCGTCTGGGACCTCGGCCTCGCCCTCGACCACTCCGTCCGCACCCCCGCGGAAGCCCGTAGGACCGCCGCCGAGGACCTCAAGGTCCAGCTCGGCCTGCTCGACGCCCGCCATCTCGCCGGCGACCTCGGACTCACCTCCGCCCTGCGCACCACCGTCCTCGCCGACTGGCGCAACCAGGCCCCCAAACGCCTCCCCGAACTCCAGGAACTCTGCGCCGAACGCGCCGAACGCCAGGGCGAACTCCAGTACCTCCTGGAACCCGACCTCAAGGAGGCCCGCGGCGGCCTCCGCGACGCCACCGCCCTGCGCGCCGTCGCCGCCTCCTGGGTCGCCGACGCCCCCCGCGAGGGCCTCGACGACGCCCGCCGCCGGCTCCTCGACGTCCGCGACGCCCTCCACCTCGCCACCGGCCGCGCCACCGACCGCCTCGCCCTCCAGGAACAGGACCAGGTCGCCGCCGAACTCGGCCTCCTCGACGCCGACACCCTGCTCCGCCAGGTCTACGAGGCCGCCCGCGTCGTGTCGTACGCCAGCGACGTCACCTGGCGCGAGGTCGGCCGCGTGCTGCGCTCCCGCGCCGTACGGCCCCGGCTGCGCGCCATGCTGGGCGGTGGCAAACCCGTCGCCGAACGCTCCCCGCTCGCCGAAGGCGTCGTCGAACAGGACGGCGAGGTCGTGCTCGCCCGTGCCGCCCGCCCCGAACGCGACCCCGTGCTCCCCCTGCGTGCCGCGGCCGCCGCCGCCCAGGCCGGCCTCCCGCTCTCCCTGCACGCCGTACGCCGCCTCGCCGCCACCGTGCGCCCGCTGCCCACCCCCTGGCCCGCCGAGGCCCGCGAACAGCTCGTCACCCTGCTCGGCTCGGGACCGCCCACCATCGAGGTCTGGGAAGCCCTGGAGGCCGAGGGACTCATCACCCGGCTGCTGCCCGACTGGGAGCGGGTCCGCTGCCGCCCGCAGCGCAACGCCGTCCACATCTGGACCGTCGACCGGCACCTCATCGAGACCGCCGTACGCGCCTCCGAGTTCACCCGCCGCGTCAGCCGCCCCGACCTCCTCCTCGTCGCCGCCCTGCTCCACGACATCGGCAAGGGCTGGCCCGGCGACCACTCGGTGGCCGGCGAGATCATCGTCAAGGACGTCGCCGCCCGCATCGGCTTCGACCGCGCGGACGTCACCGTCCTGTCCACCCTCGTACGACACCACCTGCTGCTCGTCGAGACCGCCACCCGGCGCGACCTGGAGGACCCGGCCACCGTCCGCTCCGTCGCCGAGGCGGTCGGCTCCCAGAGCACCCTCGAACTGCTGCACGCGCTCACCGAGGCCGACGCCCTCGCCACCGGGCCCGCCGCCTGGTCCACCTGGCGCGGCTCACTCGTCACCGACCTGGTCAAACGCGTCGCCGCGGTCCTCGCCGGGGACGAGCCCGACGAACCCGCCACCGCGGCCGCCACCGCCGAACAGGAACGCCTCGCCATCGAGGCCGTCGCCACCGGCAGCCCGGTGCTCGCCCTGCGCGCCCAGACCGAGCCCCCCGCCGACGACACCGAACAGCCGCCCGGCGACCCCGAACCCCTCGGCGTGGAACTGCTCATCGCCGTACCCGACCGCGAGGGCGTCCTGCCCGCCGTGGCCGGCGTCCTCGCCGTGCACCGCCTCACCGTCCGCACCGCCGAACTGCGCGCCCTGGACCTGCCCGACGGCGTCGAGGGCTCCGTCCTGCTGCTGAACTGGCGGGTCGCCGCCGAGTACGGCTCCCTGCCCCAGGCCGCCCGGCTGCGCGCCGACCTCGTCCGCGCGCTGGACGGCACCCTGGACATCGCCGGCCGGCTCGCCGAACGCGACGCGGCCTACCCCCGGCGGCGCGGCGTCATCGCGCCCCCGCCCCGGGTCACGGTCGCCCCGGCCGCCTCCCGCCACGCCACGGTGATCGAGGTCCGCGCCCAGGACGCCCCGGGCCTCCTCTTCCGCATCGGCACGGCCCTGGACGACGCGGGGGTACGCGTGCGCAGCATGCACGTGTCCACGCTGGGCGCGAACGCGGTGGACGCCTTTTACGTCACCGGTGCCGACGGCTCGCCCCTGCCGGGCGAGGAGGCCACGACGGTGGCACGCAAGCTGGAGGAGACACTGAGGGCGTGACCTTCGCGTCCCCGCCCGCTGATCACAGCGGGCGGGGACGAATTGGCTGCCGAGCCGGATACCCTGGAGGGCAGCCCAGACTGTCGCCGACCTCAAGGACCGACGCCGCCGTGTTCGATACCCTCTCCGATCGCCTCTCAGCGACTTTCAAGAACCTGCGCGGCAAGGGACGGCTCTCCGAGGCGGACATCGACGCCACCGCCCGCGAGATCCGCATCGCGCTGCTCGAAGCCGACGTGGCCCTGCCGGTCGTGCGGACGTTCATCAAGAACGTCAAGGAGCGGGCCCTCGGCTCCGAGGTCTCCAAGGCCCTGAACCCGGCCCAGCAGGTCCTCAAGATCGTCAACGACGAACTGGTGACCATCCTCGGTGGTGAGACCCGTCGGCTGCGGTTCGCCAAGCAGCCGCCCACCGTGATCATGCTGGCCGGTCTCCAGGGTGCCGGTAAGACCACCCTCGCGGGCAAGCTCGGCCGCTGGCTGAAGGAACAGGGCCACTCGCCGCTGCTCGTCGCCTGCGACCTCCAGCGCCCCAACGCCGTCAACCAGCTCAGCGTGGTCGCCGAGCGGGCCGGCGTGGCCGTCTACGCCCCGCAGCCGGGCAACGGCGTCGGTGACCCGGTCCAGGTCGCCAAGGACTCCATCGAGTTCGCCAAGGCCCGGGTCCACGACATCGTCATCGTGGACACCGCCGGCCGTCTCGGCATCGACCAGGAGCTGATGCAGCAGGCCGCGGACATCCGTGACGCCGTCTCGCCCGACGAGATCCTGTTCGTCGTCGACGCGATGATCGGCCAGGACGCCGTCAACACCGCGGAGTCCTTCCGTGACGGCGTCGGCTTCGACGGTGTGGTGCTCTCCAAGCTCGACGGCGACGCCCGCGGTGGCGCCGCGCTGTCGATCCGGCAGATCACCGGCAAGCCGATCATGTTCGCCTCGAACGGCGAGAAGCTCGACGACTTCGACGCCTTCCACCCGGACCGGATGGCCTCCCGCATCCTCGACATGGGTGACCTGCTCACCCTGATCGAGCAGGCGGAGAAGACGTTCAGCCAGGAAGAGGCCGAGAAGATGGCCTCCAAGCTGGCGTCCAAGAAGGGCCAGGACTTCACCCTGGACGACTTCCTGGCCCAGATGGAGCAGGTCCGGAAGATGGGCTCCATCTCGAAGTTGCTCGGCATGTTGCCCGGCATGGGTCAGATCAAGGATCAGATCAACAACCTGGACGAACGCGACGTCGACCGCACCGCCGCGATCATCAAGTCGATGACCCCGGGCGAGCGCCAGGACCCGACGATCATCAACGGCTCGCGCCGCGCCCGTATCGCCAAGGGTTCCGGTGTCGAGGTCAGCGCCGTGAAGGGTCTGGTCGAGCGGTTCTTCGAGGCCCGCAAGATGATGTCCCGGATGGCTCAGGGCGGCGGCATGCCCGGTATGCCGGGGATCCCGGGCATGGGCGGCGGCCCCGGCCGGCAGAAGAAGCAGCCGAAGCAGGCCAAGGGCAAGCAGCGCTCGGGCAACCCGATGAAGCGCAAGCAGCAGGAGGAAGAGGCGGCCCGCCGCCGGGAGGCAGGCGCCCAGGGCGGCAACGCGTTCGGGCTGCCCCAGCAGGGCGCCCAGGACTTCGAGCTGCCGGACGAGTTCAAGAAGTTCATGGGCTGACGGCTTCCGCCGCCCGGTGTCGCCCCGAGGGCGCTCTCCCCGCGTGGGAGGGCGCCCTCGGCGCGTACGGGGTTGGCGTCCTCAGCGCATGCCGACGTACTCCATGTGCCGTAACGTCCAGATATGGGCAATGCCGTGCCACCCCGCAGGGCAGCACCTGATCAGCCGTGGCGCACCGAGGGAACCCCCGAGGAGCCCCCGAGGCGCTCGGGCGGCCGGAGGATGCGCGGCCGGTGGTGGGGGCTCGCCGTCACCGCAGTGATCGTGTTCCTGGCGGTGTACATCGGGTTGAACTACCTCGACAGCGGGGACGAGCCGACGATCTCGTACACGGAGTTCAGCCGGCAGGTCGACGAGGGCAATGTCGAGAAGATCTACTCCAAGGGCGACGCGATCCAGGGTCAGCTCAAGGAGGCCCGGGAGGATCCCGACGGGGACGGTGAGTACACCCGGTTCGAGACGCAGCGTCCGGCGTTCGCGGACGACGACCTCTGGCAGAGCCTGGACCGGCACGACGTCACGGTGACGGCGCGGCCGGTGGTGCAGCAGCGCGGGCTGCTGCCGAACCTGCTGCTGTCGCTGGTGCCGATCGTGATCCTGGTCGCGGTGTGGATCTTCTTCGCGCGGCGGTTCGGCGGCGGTCCGGGCGGGGCGGGCGGCATGCTCGGCCGGAAGACGCCGCCGAAGCCCGTGGAGTTGCTGCCGGGCACCCAGCGCACGACGTTCGCGGACGTGGCCGGTATCGACGAGGTGAAGGGCGAGCTGGACGACGTCGTGGACTTCCTGGAGCATCCGGACGTCTACCGCAGGATGGGCGCGAAGATGCCGCGCGGGGTGCTGCTGGCGGGGTCGCCGGGCACCGGGAAGACGCTGCTGGCGCGGGCGGTGGCGGGGGAGGCCGGGGTGCCGTTCTTCTCGGCGTCGGCGTCGGAGTTCATCGAGATGATCGTCGGTGTGGGCGCGTCGCGGGTGCGGGAGTTGTTCGCGGAGGCGCGCAAGGTGGCGCCGTCGATCATCTTCATCGACGAGATCGACACCATCGGGCGGGTGCGTGGCGCGGGTGCGTCGGTGAGCGGTCATGACGAGCGGGAGCAGACGCTGAACCAGATCCTGACCGAGATGGACGGCTTCTCCGGCTCGGAGGGTGTCGTGGTGATCGCGGCGACGAACCGTGCGGACATCCTGGATCCGGCGCTGACCCGGCCGGGCCGTTTCGACCGGGTCGTCAATGTGTCGCCGCCGGACCGGGGCGGGCGCGAGGCGATCCTGCGGATCCACACCCGGGACATCCCGCTCTCCGCGGACGTGGATCTGACGCAGGTGGCGCGGACCACGCCGGGGATGACCGGTGCGGATCTGGCCAATCTCGCCAACGAGGCGGCGCTGATCGCGGTCAAGCGCAAGCAGAAGCAGGTGACGGCGTCGGATCTGTCGGAGGCGCTGGAGAAGGTGCAGCTCGGGGCGGAGCGCACGCTGGTGATGCCGGAGGAGGACCGTCGGCGGACCGCGTATCACGAGAGCGGTCACGCGCTGCTGGGGATGCTCCAGACCGGCGCCGATCCGGTTCGCAAGATCACCATCGTGCCGCGCGGGCGGGCGCTGGGCGTGACGCTGTCGACTCCGGAGGTGGAGCGGTACGCGCACTCCGAGGAGTATCTGCGGGGCCGCATCATCGGCGCGCTCGGCGGGATGGCGGCGGAGCACGAGGTGTACGGCGTGGTGACGACGGGTGCGGAGAACGATCTGGAGCAGGTGAGCAACATCGCGCGCGGGATGGTGGCCCGGTGGGGGATGAGCCCGCGGGTGGGCCGGCTCTCCGCGCTGCCGAGCGACGCGCAGCAGGCGTACGGTCTGTCGGCGGCGCCGGCCACGCTCGACGCGATCGACCATGAGATGCGCCGGATCGTGGACGAGTGCTACGAGGAGGCGTGCCGCAAACTCCGGGACCATCGTGCCCAGTTGGACGCGCTGGCCGAGGCGCTGCTGGAGAACGAGACGCTGGAGGAGGCGGAGGCGTACCGCATCGCCGGGATCACCCGGCTGAGCAAGTCGGAGACCTGAGGCGTTCTTCGGGGCCTCAGGGGGTGCGGGCGATCAGGTACCGGAAGACGTTGGGCATCCAGACGGTGCCGTCGGGGCGCCGGTAGGGGTGGAGGGCCTCGGTGAGTTCCTTCTCGACCTGGGCCTGGTCGGTGGCGGTGACGGCGGCGTCGAACAGGCCGGTGGAGAGCAGCCCTTTGAGGGCGCTGTCCAGGTCGGCGTAGCCGAAGGGGCAGGCGACCCGGCCCGATCCGTCGGGGCGCAGTCCGGCCCGCTGGGCGACCTCCTCCAGGTCGTCGCGGAGCGCGGGGCGCAGCCGGACGGTGCCGCGGTCCTGTTCGGCGAGCCGGGCCGCGACGCGCAGGACCGCGGTGGTGGCGCAGCGCTCGGGCGGGCCCCAGCCGGTGAGGACCACGGGGGCGCCGCGCCGGGCCAGCGGGACCGCGGCGGTCAGGAGTGTGGTCAGTGCCTCCGCGTCTCCGGCGACGCGTCCGATGGGTTCGAAGGCGGTGACGAGGGTGTGGGCGGGTGTGCGCGGGCCGGGCCGGTCGGCGGGCAGCCGGTCGGTGAGCCGGATGCCGGTACGCGGGTGTGCGCCGCCGTGGTGCGGGCCGTCGGGCCGGTCCGGCTGGAGCCGTTCGCGGGCGAGGGCGAGGCGGGCGGGGGAGGAGGGCTCGACGCCGGTGAGGGCGGCGCCCCGGGAGGCGGCCATCACCAGGGCGAGTCCGGAGCCGCAGCCGAGGGCGAGGAGCCGGGTGTCCGGTCCCACGTCGAGTCGCTGGTGGACGGCCTCGTAGAGCGGAACGAGCATGCGTTCCTGGATCTCGGACCAGTCACGCGCGCGTGCACCCTGGTCCGCGCGGGGCACCGGCCCCGCGTGAGGCAGGTGCTGCCGCACGAGCACAGGTGTCATGGAAAAGCGCCCCAATCCGCCGAGAGAGTCTGTCGCCGTGCCTGAGTTCGCGGGTCCTGATCAGGTGGCCCCCGCGCGGTGTCCCGCACCGCCCTCGTATGCCAGGTAACTCCCCGTCCGGGCGCGCGTCCAGGGGTTGCGTGGCCCTGCTTGGGGACGGCATGTGCCTGTGGCGAAAATTCACATTCCGGCAACGCGGGCCCGTACCATCACGCCATGGCGAAGGCACCTGTTCTCACCCCGCGCGCGGACGACTTTCCGCGCTGGTACCAGGATCTGATCAACAAGGCCGAGCTGGCGGACAACGGTCCGGTGCGCGGCACCATGGTGATCCGACCGTACGGTTACGGGCTGTGGGAGCGGATGCAGGCCGAGATGGACGCCCGCATCAAGGAGACGGGTACGCAGAACGCGTACTTCCCGCTGCTCATCCCGCAGTCGTATCTGGCCCGTGAGGCCGATCATGTGGAGGGTTTCGCGCCGGAGTTGGCCGTGGTGACGCACGGTGGCGGCAAGGAGCTGGAGGAACCGGCGGTGGTCCGGCCCACCTCCGAGATGATCGTCAACGACTATTTCTCGAAGTGGGTGCAGAGCTACCGCGATCTGCCGCTGCTCATCAACCAGTGGGCGAACGTGGTGCGGTGGGAGCTGCGGCCGCGGCTGTTCCTGCGCACGAGCGAATTCCTCTGGCAGGAGGGGCACACCGCGCACGCGACGTACGAGGACGCGCGTGACTTCGCCGCGCACATCCACCGGCGGGTCTACGAGGACTTCATGGTGAACGTCCTGGCGATGGACGTGGTCCCCGGGCGCAAGACCGTCAAGGAGCGGTTCGCGGGGGCGGTCAACACCCTCACCCTGGAAGGGATGATGGGGGACGGCAAGGCGCTCCAGATGGCGACCAGTCATGAGCTGGGCCAGAACTTCGCGAAGGCGTTCAACACGTCGTACCTGTCGAAGGAGGGCACCCAGGAGCTGGTGTGGCAGACGTCGTGGGGGTCGACGACCCGCATGATCGGGGCGCTGGTGATGATGCACGGCGACGACGACGGTCTGCGGGTGCCGCCGAGGCTGGCGCAGATCCAGGTCGTGGTGCTCGCGATCAAGGGGGACGAGGCGGTTCTGGCCGAGGTCCGTGAGGTGGGCGACCGGTTGCGGGCGGCGGGTGTCCGGGTGCGGGTGGACGACCGTACGGACGTGCCGTTCGGGCGGCGCGCGGTGGACTGGGAGCTGAAGGGGGTGCCGGTGCGGGTCGAGATCGGGCCCCGTGACCTGGAGAACGGCACCGCGATGGTGGCCCGCCGGATCCCGGGCGGCAAGGAGCCGGTGGCGGTCGACCGGCTGGTGGAGCTGCTGCCGGGGATGCTGGAGGAGGACCAGGCGCTGCTGCTGCGGCAGTCCCGGGAGCGCCGGGAGTCGCGGACGACGGAAGTGTCCACGGTCGAGGAGGCGGTGGAGGCGGCCGTGTCCGGCGGCTGGGCGCGGATTCCGTGGGCGACGCTCGGCGAGGAGGGCGAGGCCCGGCTGGCCGAGCACGCGGTGACCGTACGGTGTCTGGTCGCCGAGGACGGGTCGGTGCCGGAGGACGGGGACGCTCCGGGTAACGTCGCGGTCGTCGCGCGCGCTTACTGAGACGGGGCCCTCCGCCGGGAGCGCGGCCGAAACACCTCTTGCGCCCCGGCCGAACGTCCTCACCCCGGCGCGCGGGCATCGTCTACGCGCCGGGGCGTACGGCGGACTACGCACCACCTTGTGGTGAGCTGTGAGGCTTCTCCGCAGATCAGCGCACCCGCCCTCGTCTCCGCGCATCAGCGGCAACTGACGGGTACGTGCAAATTATTTGAGATGCCCCGGAATAGGAACACGGGGGCACCTCCGCTCGTTGTCATTACGTGAGCACGACACAGACACCACCTGTTCTCGCCGCAGAGCTGGCACAGGCGTGGGCCGACATTCAGCGGTACCACCCCGAGCTGCCGGACCTTGCCGCGCCAGAATCCCTGATCGGGGAGTCGTCGTCCGCCTGCGGTCACGAGCTCTCCTTCGAGCGACTGCTTCATGAGGCAGTCCATGGCATCGCCGCAGCCCGCGGCGTCCGCGACACCTCCCGCGCCGGCCGCTACCACAACCGCAGATTCCTCGCGATCGCCGAGGAGCTGGGCCTGGACCATCCCGAGGAACCGCACCCGAGCAGTGGTTTCTCCCTGGTCACGCTCAACCCCGAGGCCAAGCGCCGCTACCGTCCGACGATCGAGCGTCTCCAGCGGGCCCTCAAGGCCCACACCGCGGCCACCTCCGCCGACAACACCAGCCGTACCTTCCGCGGTCCTGCGGCCCGTCACGGGTCCTCCGGTGGCGGGGTGCGGGTCAAGGCCGTCTGCGACTGCGGTCGCAACGTCCGGGTGGTGCCGTCGGTCCTGGCCCAGGCCCCGATCGTGTGCGGCGGCTGCGGCAAGCCGTTCCGCATCCCGGAGATCGCGGGGGCGGCGTAACCGCGGACGGTCCTGCACCGGCATCTCGTGGCTGTCGGTTCAGGTCGGCGCGTCGGCGGGGTGCCGTCCGCCGTTCCCGGCACCCCGCGACGGCCCGGCCGCGCACCCCGCATCCGTCGCGCGTCCCCTCCGCGCGCCGGATGCTTCCCAGCCATGCCCGGCTTCCTCACCGGTCCCCTCGGCACGGGGCGGCCGGCCGGGTGTGGCACAATGGCTAGCTGTACTCGACAGTCGCACAGGACCCCTCTCTCCTCCGGCTGACGCGTCCATC
>NZ_JAANNX010000107.1:0-9643 GCF_013363615.1 Streptomyces sp. CAI-85
CGGATCGAGCTGGACGGCCCGGACGACGAGCTGAAGGAGCTGGCCGACACCTTCGACGACATGCTGGAGCGGCTCCAGAGGGCCTTCACCGCCCAGCAGCGCTTCGTCGGCAACGCCTCGCACGAGCTGCGCACGCCCCTGGCGATCAACCGCACGCTCCTTGAGGTGCATCTGTCCGACCCGGGCGCGCCCGTGGAGCTCCAGCAGCTCGGCAAGACCCTGCTGGCCACCAACGAGCGCAGCGAGCAGCTCGTGGAGGGCCTGCTGCTGCTCGCCCGCAGTGACAACCAGATAGTGGAGCGCAAGCCGGTCGACCTCGCCGAGGTCGCCGGGCAGGCCGTCGACCAGGTGCACGGCGAGGCCGAGGCCAAGGGGGTGACGATCCGCGGCGAGCAGAAGCCGGCGGTCGTCCAGGGCAACGGCGTGCTGCTGGAGCGCATCGCGCTGAACCTCGTACAGAACGCCGTGCGGTACAACGTGCCGGAGGACGGCTGGGTCGAGGTCACCACCGACGTCGAGCACGGCCAGGCGGTCCTGGTCGTCTCGAACACGGGCCCGGTCGTGCCGGCGTACGAGATCGACAACCTCTTCGAGCCGTTCCGGCGGCTGCGCACGGAGCGCACGGGCAGCGACAAGGGGGTCGGGCTCGGGCTGTCCATCGTGCGGTCCGTGGCCCGGGCGCACGGCGGCCACATCACGGCGCAGCCGAGGGAAGGGGGCGGTCTCGTGATGCGGGTCACCCTGCCGGTCTGAGATCATGTCGCCGACACACGCGGGGATGTTCGCTTTGCGCGGAATTTTCAGGGCTCACCCCCCGCATCTCCGTGTGTGATCGATCACAAGGGCGAATTTCCGGCCATCTACTCTCCGTGATCATGTGGCCTGCCGGAAGGCCCGGAAAATCCGGGTTTTCGGGGGTCCTGATCACGGGAAGTACACGGTGAGACGCCTTTGAGGTGCGGCAACGGGACCGTGTACGGTCCCGATCGCCATCCAAGCCGATCACTCTTGAGGAGTCCGGTTGGGTGTCGATTGAGTAACAGACCTTGATGTGAGGCAAAATCTCCGCCTCGAGGCGGGCACAAGTCCGGCCTCTCACGCGTTACGTGCGCTGGAGACACCGCAGACACCCAGAGGGGGAGAGGCGAAATGGCTACCGATTACGACACCCCACGCAAGACCGACGACGACGTCGACTCAGACAGCCTTGAGGAGCTGAAGGCCCGGCGGAACGACAAGTCCGCCTCCGCAGTGGACGTGGACGAGTTCGAGGCCGCGGAAGGGCTCGAACTGCCCGGCGCGGACCTGTCGAACGAAGAGCTGGCGGTCCGCGTCCTGCCCAAGCAGCAGGACGAGTTCACCTGCATGAGCTGCTTCCTGGTGCACCACCGCAGCCAACTGGCCCGCGAGAAGAACGGCCAGCCGATCTGCCGCGACTGCGACTGAGGCGGGGTCGGCCGTGACTGGCTCGACCCCCTCCCGGAAGCGCCGCTTCCTGTCGCGGGGAGCGGACAAAGGGCCCGCGGAAGGCCCTCACGGCGTGCGTGACGACGAGCGGGGCTCATCCGGCGAGGAAGTACTTCCCGCGGGATCGGCCTCGCTCGAGGCGGCGGGCGACCGGGCCGACCACCCGGTGCCCGGCGAGGAGACCGCACCCGTCGCCAGGCGACGGGCCGCGGTGGTCCGCGACAAGGCGGTAGACCTGGCCCGGGAAGGCGTCCGCAAGGGCGGTGACCGTGCCAGGGCCGGCCTTGCCTACCTGACCGACCGCATCATCGAGATCGCCCCCAGAATCCCCGTACGCGACCTCCAGACGCTCCGCAGGCAGTTCCCCGGCCTCGGACCCGAGGAACTCGCGGACAAACTCGTGGCGGGCGCGGCGAACGCCACCTCCACGGTCGGCGCCGGCATCGGCGCGGCCGCGATGCTGCCCGTACCGCCCGCGATGCCCACCGAACTGGCCGCGGAGATCACCGGCGTGGCCGCGATCGAGCTGAAGCTGATCGCCGAACTGCACGAGGTGTACGGCCTCCGGCCGCCCGGCAACCTCAAGGACCGCAGCACCGCGTATCTGCGCTCCTGGTCGGGCGAGCGCGGGGTGGACCCGCTGAAGCCCTCCACCATCAACGCCGCCCTCGGCGGCCCCATGCGGCGCGAACTGCGCCAGCAGATCATGAAGCGCATGGTCCGCGACCTTCCCAACCTGATGCCGTTCCTGGTCGGTGCCGCCGTCGGCGCGCTCATGAACCGGCGGGACACCCGGAAGCTGGCCGCGAAGATCCGCACCGACCTGCGCAAGGCCCAGGTGCCCTGGGACGCGCTGCCCGACCTGCCGCGCCTGGAGGAGCCCGCGGACGCCCTGGACATGAAGAAGCTCCCCGGGAATCCCAGGGAGCTGGGCTACTAGCCCGGTGACGGTACCGGCCCGGTGACCGGGAGGCGGCTAGGGTCTTTCTTTCGGATCTGGCCGGCTCCGGGTGACGGTGCGTCTCGGCGGGCCCGAGCGGGGTCTGGTGCGTGTAGCTGCAAGGCGGAGGAGGGCGGCAACGCGGAGCGTTGACAACCGACGACAACGCCGCAGATGCGCGTGCCAGGGCCCGCGACCCCGGCAAGATCCGAAAGAGAGGCCCTAGGACGCCGCCGCGGCCTCCCGGGCCGACACCAGGGCCGCCGCCAGCCGCTTCGGGTCCCGGGTCGACAGGTACAGGTAGGGCGTCGGGTCCTGCGGGTCGGTGACCTCCACCCGCAGCGCCGTCGGAATGTAGGCGCGCAGCAGCAGGAACGCGCGCGTGTCCGCCTTGTGCGTGCGCCAGGCGCGCGCCTCCTCCGCGTCCAGCACCGCCGCCTCGCCCAGCGCGGTGACCGGGATCTTCGCCTCCCCGGCGATCAGCGAGTCGCCCACGATCCGGATGCGGACCGAGCCGTAGGAGCTGGCCACGACCGCGGCGGCCGCGGTGCCGCCGACCAGCCCGCCGAGCAGCGGCAGGGTGCCGAACGGCAGCAGGATCAGGGCGAAGGAGACGCCCACGAGGAACGAGACCAGCCACCACGAGCGGGGGGCGGTGAGGCGTTCTTCGTACGGGGTGGCGGAGAGCTGCATGGAAGCAAGCTTGGCACGGTGTCGGGGCCGGGCGGACGCGCGGGTAAGGTCTGCGGCTGTGAGTGGTACTTCCGCAGCTCTTCAGCCCCCGGCCGACGCCGGGAAACCCGTCCGTCATCCCGACGCCCCCGCACCGGGCGAGCTTCTCGGCGCCCACTACGAACACTGTTTCGGGTGTGGTGGCGGTCAGCCGCACGGGCTGCACCTGGAGGCGCGGGCCGGCGCGGGCGTCACCGTGACCGCCGAGTTCACCGTGCAGGCCGCCCACCAGGGCGCCCCGGGTCTCGCCCACGGCGGGGTGCTGGCCACCGCGCTCGACGAGACGCTCGGCTCGCTGAACTGGCTCCTGCGGACGATCGCCGTGACCGGACGGCTGGAGACCGACTTCGTCCGGCCGGTGCCCGTCGGCACCACCCTGTACCTGGAGGCCGAGGTCACCGCGGTGGCCCGGCGCAAGATCTACTCGACCGCCACCGGGCGGATCGGCGGCCCCGAGGGTCCCGTCGCCGTGCGCGCGGACGCGCTCTTCATCGAGGTCGCCGTGGAGCACTTCGTGCAGCACGGCCGCGAGGAGGAGATCCAGGCGGCCATGAGCGACCCGGACCAGATCCGGCGGGCCCGCGCCTTCGAGGTGAACCCGTGAGCCGTGCCCCGCTGGACGTCCTGATCCGCCGGGTCGACCCGGACGTACCGCTTCCGTCGTACGAGCACCCGGGGGACGCGGGCGCCGATCTGCGCACCACCGAGGCGTGCGAACTGGCCCCGGGGGAGCGGGCGGTCCTGCCCACGGGCGTCTCCGTGGCGCTGCCCGAGGGGTACGCGGCCTTCGTGCACCCGCGCTCCGGGCTGGCCGCCCGGTGCGGAGTCGCGCTCGTGAATGCCCCGGGGACGGTTGATGCCGGGTACCGTGGAGAGATCAAGGTGATCGTGGTGAATCTCGACCCGCGCGAGTCCGTGCGGTTCGAGCGCTTCGACCGGATCGCCCAACTGGTTGTCCAGCAGGTCGAGAGGGTTCGCTTCCAGGAGGTGGCGGAGCTTCCCGATTCGGCTCGGGCCGCGGGGGGCTTCGGGTCCACCGGCGGCCACGCCTCGGTGGACGGTGCAAGCGGTCAGGCCGCCGTGGGCGGCAGTGTGGGTGGGTATCGATACGCTTCGGTCGTATCCGACCGGGAAGGACAGTGACGTGTTCGGACGTCGCAACAAGAAGGGTGCCGCCGAGAACGCGGCCGGCGAGGCCGAGCAGGTCGTCGACAGTGTCGACACTGAGGCGGACGACGAGGTGACCGGCCCGCGCGAGCGTGTGCGGCTGGAGCCGGAGCCCCGGCCCGACGGGCCGTGGGACGACTCGGAGGTCCGCGACCCGGCCGAGGGCCGGGTGGACCTGGGCGGTCTGTTCGTGCCGGGCGTCGACGGCATGGAGCTGCGGGTCGAGGTCGCGGGTGACGCGATCGTCGCCGCCACCGTCGTACTGCGCGACAGCGCCATCCAGCTCCAGGCGTTCGCCGCGCCCAAGCGCGAGGGCATCTGGGGCGAGGTGCGCGAGGAGATCGGCTCGGGCATCACCCAGCAGGGCGGCATCATCGACGAGGTCGAGGGCCCCCTGGGCTGGGAGCTGCGGGCCCAGGTGCCGGTGCAGCTTCCCGACGGCACGGGCGGCTTCCACGTCGTGCGGTTCGTCGGTGTGGACGGCCCCCGCTGGTTCCTGCGCGGAGTGATCTCGGGCCAGGGCGCGGTGCAGCCGCAGGCCGCCGGGCTGCTGGAGCAGATCTTCCGGGACACGGTCGTGGTCCGCGGCGACGGCCCGATGGCCCCCCGTGACCCGATCGTCCTCAAGCTGCCCAACGACGCGCAGATGGTGCCCGAGGGCGTCCAGCAGCAGGAGGAGGGCTCGCGCTTCTCCGGCGGCATGGGCCAGCTCCAGCGCGGACCGGAGATCACCGAGGTCCGCTGAGGCTCCCGAGAAACGGCAAGGGCCGCATCCCGTGCGGGATGCGGCCCTTGCTCGTGTGTGAACTCTTGACGTCGGATTGGTCTGTACCTACCGTCTCGGCTCAGCGCGCCTGTTCATAAAGGCGCTTCACGTTCACATACGAGAACGGAAGGCCCCCCACGCATGCGCAGAACCCCACTTCTCGCGGCCGTCATCGCCCTCCTCGCCGGAGTCCTCGCCCTGCCCGCCGGCACCGCGGCCGAAGCCGCTCCCGCGACCTTCGCCCACCCCGGAGTCACCGTCTCCAAGGGCCAGTTGGACTTCACCCGCTCCCGGGTCAACGCCGGCGCCCAGCCCTGGAAGGGCGCCTTCGACCAGATGCTGGCGAGCAAGTACGCCGACCTGAACCGCACCCCCAAGCCCCGCGCGGTCGTCGAGTGCGGCTCCTACTCCAACCCCAACAACGGCTGCACCGACGAGCGTGAGGACGCCATCGCCGCGTACACCGACGCCCTCGCCTGGTACATCACCCGGGACGAGCGGTACGCCAGGAAGGCCATCCAGCTCATGGACGCCTGGTCGGCGGTCGTCAGGGACCACACCAACAGCAACGCCCCGCTCCAGACCGGCTGGGCCGGCTCCTCATGGCCCAAGGCCGCGGAGATCATCAAGTACACGTACACCGGCGGCTGGCCGAACTCCGGCCGCTTCGCCACCATGCTCCGGGACGTCTATCTGCCCGAGATCATCAACGGCTCCAACTCCAACGGCAACTGGGAGCTGTCGATGATGGAGGCCGCCGTCGGGATCTCCGTCTTCCTGGAGGACAAGGCGTCGTACGACAAGGCCATGGGGAAGTTCCGCACCCGGACCGCGGCCTACGTCTACCTCGCCTCCGACGGCGATCTGCCGAAGACCGTGCCGAGCCAGAACCTCAACACCCGGGAGAAGATCGTCAACTACTGGCAGGGCCAGGGCACCTTCGTCACCGGCCTGACCCAGGAGACCTGCCGCGACTTCACCCACACCGGCTACGGCATCTCCGCGATCTCCCACATCGCCGAGACCAGCCGCATCCAGGGCCAGGACCTCTACGGCACCGATGTCGGCGAACGGCTGCGGCAGGCCCTCGGCTTCCAGTCCAAGTACGAGCTGGGCACGGCCGTCCCGAGCTGGCTGTGCGGGGGCTCCCTGCACCTGGGGCTCGGGCCGGTCACCGAGGTCGGCTTCAACGCGCTGCACCACCGGCTCGGCGTCGCGATGACCAACACCCAGACGCTCACCGAGCGCGGCCGTCCCGCGGGCAGCAACAACCTGTTCGTGGCCTGGGAGACGCTGACCCATGCTGGGAACTCCGCGTGAACCGATCCGGGGGTCTCGTCCGATGAGGGGGTGAGGGGCGGCGGAGCGGGCGCCCCTCACCCCCTCCGGCCGGCCCCGGCCGGGGGACCATGGTCCTAGGGAGCCGAGAGAGGCAGGCCGCATGGTGAACCCCGCCGGGGAGCGTCCCCGGACCGCCGCCAGGGTGCTCGTCGTCGACGACGAGCCGCAGACCCTGCGCGCCCTCGTGATCAACCTGCGGGCCCGCGGATACGAGGTCGACACCGCGCCGGACGGCGTCACCGCCCTGGAGCTGGCCGCCGCCCACCGGCCGGACGCGGTCGTGCTCGACCTGGGACTGCCCGACCTGGACGGCGTCGAGGCGATCAAGGGCCTGCGCGACCGGACCCGGGCGCCGATCCTGGCCCTGTCCGCCCGGCACTCCCCGGCCGAGAGAGCCGAGTCCCTCGCGGCGGGCGCCGACGCCTATGTCACCAAGCCCTTCGACATCGACGCCCTGCTGGCCCGGCTGCGGGACGCGGTGCGCGAAGCGGCCCTGGACCGTGACGTCGTCGTGGAGGCCGGCGGGTTCACCGTCGACCTGGCGGCCGGGAAGGTCCACCGGGCCGGTCAGGACGTCCGGCTGACGCCCACCGAGTGGCGGCTGCTGGAGGTGCTGGTGCGCAACGCGGGCCGGCCGGTCGGCCGCAGACATCTGCTCCAGGCGGTGTGGGGACCGTCGTACGGGACGGAGTCGAACTATCTGCGGGTCTACATGGCCCAGCTCAGACGCAAGCTGGAGGCCGACCCCGCACGCCCCGCGCACCTCATCACCGAACCGGGCACGGGATACCGGTTCGAACGGTAGTGCCAGTGCTCGTACCGCGGGGTACGGCGGTGTCGGCGGGCACCGGTACGCTTCTGATATGAGTGCTGTTCCTCGTTCCGAAAAGCCGGTGGGCCGGTTCCGGCGCATGCTCGACCGGCTCTCCTCGTCCCAGGAGGACCTGGAGTCGGAGGAGCTGCGAGAGGACGCCGAAACGGCCGGCTGCATCCGCATCGGAGACTGCCAGGACCGCCAGATAGTGACGGTTACTGGTACCTTGCGCACGGTCACCCTGCGGCCGAGGGCCGGTGTCCCGGCTCTGGAGGCGGAGCTGTTCGACGGCACCGCCGCGCTGGACGTGGTGTGGCTGGGCAGGCGTTCCATCGTGGGCATAGAACCGGGGCGCAGGCTCATCGCATCGGGCCGTGTCTCCATGAGCAGAGGCCGCCGGGTGCTCTTCAACCCGAAGTACGAACTGAGACCCCTCGGTAGGGAGTAGCCGGTGACGTCGCTCGACAAGCCGACCGAAGACACTCAGCAGGACGACGCCCGGGCGGTGACCGAGGCTGCCTTGTTCGAGGCGTTCGGCGGGGTGCGGGGCATGGTCGAGACGGTGATGCCCGGCCTGCTCTTCGTCACGATCTTCACGATCAACAAGGACCTGCACATGGCGGCGATCGCCGCCCTCGTGGTCTCGGTGATCCTGGTCGTGGTCCGCCTGGCGATGAAGGACACCGTCAAGCACGCCTTCAGCGGGGTGTTCGGCGTCGCCTTCGGTGTCGTCTTCGCGATGATGACCGGCAACGCCAAGGACTTCTATCTCCCCGGCATGCTCTACACGCTCGGTCTGGGGCTGGCCTACATCATCACGACCCTGTGCGGGGTCCCGCTGATCGGGCTGATCCTCGGCCCGGTGTTCAAGGAGAACCTCTCCTGGCGCACCCGCAACCCGGGCCGCAAGGCGGCGTACGCCAAGGCCAGCTACGCCTGGGGTCTGATCCTGCTCGCCAAGTGCGCGATCCTCTTCCCGCTGTACTGGTGGGCCGACACCACCCAGTTCGGCTGGGTGCTGGTCGCGCTGAAGATCCCGCCGTTCCTGCTCGCCGTCTGGCTGACCTGGGTCTTCCTGGCGAAGGCGCCCGCGCCGATCGACGTCTTCGCGGAGCTGGAGGCGAAGGAGAAGGCCGAGGAGGAGCGGAAGGCCGCCGCTGCCGCCGACGCCAACGGCGGACGGCACCGCAGGGAGGGCTGAGACCGCCCGCACCACTACGACGAGGAAGGGCGCCCCGGTTGATCCGGGGCGCCCTTCCTCGTCGCACTTCGGCGGTCGAACGGTGTCGCCGTCGGGGTCAGCTTCCCTCGCGCCGCACCGACAGCAGGTCCTCCAACTGCTCCTCCCGGGCCTGGGCGGCCACGAACAGCAGCTCGTCGCCCGGCTCCAGGGAGTCCTCGCGGGTCGGGGTGAGAACCCGGGTGCCGCGGATGATGGTGACCAGGGAGGTGTCCTCGGGCCACTCCACATCGCCGACCTGCGTGCCGGCCAGCGCCGACTCCTCGGGGAGGGTCAGCTCGACGAGGTTGGCGTCGCCGTGGCTGAAGCGCAACAGCCGGACCAGGTCGCCGACGCTCACCGCCTCCTCGACCAGGGCGGACATCAGACGCGGGGTGGAGACGGCCACGTCGACGCCCCAGGACTCGTTGAAGAGCCACTCGTTCTTGGGGTTGTTGACGCGGGCGACGACGCGCGGGACGCCGTACTCCGTCTTCGCCAGCAGGGAGACGACCAGGTTGACCTTGTCGTCGCCGGTCGCGGCGATCACGACGTTGCAGCGCTGGAGGGCCGCCTCGTCCAGGGACGTGATCTCGCAGGCGTCGGCGAGCAGCCACTCCGCCTGCGGGACGCGCTCGACCGAGATGGCGGTCGGCGCCTTGTCGACGAGCAGGACCTCATGGCCGTTCTCCAGCAGCTCGCCCGCGATCGAGCGGCCGACCGCACCGGCACCGGCAATGGCGACTCTCATCAGTGACCGTCCTCCTTCGGGCCCTCGGAGAACGACGCCTCGACCTTCTCCACGTCGTCGCTGCGCATCATCACGTGCACCAGGTCGCCCTCCTGGAGCACCGTCTGCGAGGTCGGCAGGATCGCCTCGCCGAGCCGGGTGAGGAACGCCACGCGGACGCCCGTCTCCTCCTGGAGCGTGCTGATCTTGTGGCCGACCCAGGACTCGTCGGCGTGCACCTCGGCGAGCTGGACGCCCCCGGTCGGGTCGCGCCACAGCGGCTCGGCACCCGAGGGCAGCAGCCGGCGCAGCATCTGGTCGGCCGTCCAGCGGACCGTGGCGACGGTCGGGATACCCAGGCGCTGGTAGACCTCGGCGCGCCGGGGGTCGTAGATCCGCGCGGCGACGTTCTCGATGCCGAACATCTCGCGGGCCACCCGGGCGGCGATGATGTTGGAGTTGTCGCC
>NZ_JAANNX010000108.1:0-9629 GCF_013363615.1 Streptomyces sp. CAI-85
CCTGCGGGACCAGACCGATGCGCTGGCGCAGCTCGGCGAACTGCTTGTACAGGTTGCGGTTGTCGTAGAGGACGTCGCCCTGGTTGGCGGGACGGTAGCCCGTCAGCGCCTTGAGCAGCGTCGACTTGCCGGAACCGGACGGTCCGATGACCGCGATCAGCGACTTCTCGGGGACCCCGAAGGAGACGTCCTTCAGGATCTGCTTGCCGCCGTCGACCGTGACGGTCAGATGGCGGGCGGAGAAGGACACCTCACCGGTGTCGACGAACTCCTCCAGCCGGTCGCCGACGATCCGGAACGTCGAGTGACCGACGCCGACGATGTCGGTGGGGCCGAGGAGCTGGGTGCCGCCCTTGGCGATCGGCTGGCCGTTGACGTACGTGCCGTTGTGCGAGCCGAGGTCGCGGATCTCCATGCGGCCGTCGGGCGTCGAGTGGAACTCGGCGTGGTTGCGGGAGACCTGGAGGTCGGAGACGACCAGGTCGTTCTCCAGCGCACGGCCGATGCGCATCACCCGGCCCAGCGAGAACTGGTGGAACGTGGTGGGGCTGCGGTCGCCGTAGACCGGCGGCGCCCCCGCGCCGACGCCGGGGCCCTGACCCTGCTGCGGGATCTGCGGCGCGGCGGCCTGCGGCTGCTGCCAGCCGGGCTGCGGCGGGTTCGCGGCCTGCGGCGGGCCCCACGCCTGGTTCGCGCCCTGCGCGGCGTACGGCTGCTGCTGCGGCTGTGCGACCGGCGCCTGCGCCGCCGACACGTTGACCCGCGGGCCGTCGGTGGCGTTGCCCAGGTGCAGCGCCGTGCCGGGGCCGATCTCCAGCCGCTGGATCCGGCCGCCCCGCACGAACGTGCCGTTGGTGCTGCCGTGGTCCTCGACGACCCAACTGCGGCCGTCGAAGCTGACCGTGGCGTGGCGCCAGGAGACCCTGGCGTCCTCGAACACGAGGTCCCCCTGCGGATCGCGTCCGAGGGTGTATGGCCTGGACGGATCGAGCGTCCAGGTACGTCCGTTCAATTCCAGTACGAGTTCCGGCACTCCATGCCCCACTGAGTAGTCCCCCGAGTTACCCCCATCACAGGGAGTCTAGGGATGGCGAACATCGTCGGGAACTATTTCAGGCGCGGCCCCCTGACCGAAAGTCGGGCCTTGTGAAATGCGTGCTCCGGCTCATCGGCCGGGCCCGTTGACGGGGTTGAAAACGGCCCGGAGAGTGGTAAAGGCACGCGAGGGGGACGGAAGCGGCGACGCGCGCGCCGCACGCGTGGATCGGGGGGTCTGCATGAGTGCCGGCACAGGGGCGTACGACGACAAGGGCGCGGCGCACGGCACGCGCGTGCCGTGGCTGGACGTCCTGCTGTCCGCGATCGCCGCGGTGAGCTGGGCCCTGATCGGGATGGCCGGGACGGCGGCGCTCGGTCTGCATCTGCTGGAGGCGGACGCCTCGGCGTCGTTGGGGCCGATGACGGCGGCCGTCGTGGCCCTCGGGGCGGGCGGTTCGGTCACGCCCTCGGGCGATGTCTCGGCGTTCGGGCTGGGGGGCGCCGAGGCGAACACGGCCATCGAGATCACGCCACTGGGGGTGAGCCTGGTCGGGGCGCTGCTGCTGTCGTGGTTCTTCCTACGGTCCTTGCGCACGGCCGGAGTCGTGGTCGCACCGGCCGAACTGCTCGCCCGCGCGGGCACGGTGGTGGCGCTGTTCGTGGCGATGCTGGGCGGGCTGGCCTGGGCGGGGCACGACGTCGTCACGCTGGACGGGGGCGCGCTGGGGCTGGACGACATGCCTGGCGCGGGCGGGGGCGGCGGGGGTGGGCTGGAGATACCCGGACTTGGCGACATCGGTGACATCGGGGGGCTGCTCCCCGACCGGATCGGCGATCTCATCGACACGAAGGCGGCGGTGGGGTTCACGGTCGACACCGTGCCGACGCTGCTCGGGGGGCTCTTCTGGTCCGCCGGGATCCTGCTGATCGCCCTGCTGGCCTCGCGCCGCACCCCGCTCCCCCGCGGCTGGGCGCCGGTGCACCGGGTCGTACGGCCGGCGGTGTCGGCCCTGGTCACGGTGATTCTGGTGGCCGTGGTGGCGGGGCTCGCGGCCGCGGCGTACGCGGCGATCGGCGACGCGCATCCGAAGCGGATCGCGGGAGCGGCGCTGCTCGGCGCGCCGAACGGGGTGTGGCTGGGCCTCTCGATCGGCCTGTTCGTGCCCTGGGACGGCCGCGCCACGGGCCTCCTCACCCAGGTCCTCCCGGCCCCGCTGGACGACCTGCTCGGCTCGGGCGGGGGCCACTCGGTGACGCTGAGCCGCCTGGCCGAACTGGACGGCCGGGTATGGCTGCTGGCCGTGGGCACGGCGGTGATGATGCTGCTGGCGGGGGTGTTGGTGGCGGTGCGGACGCCGGTGGGGGGTGGGGAGGCTGGTGCCGGTGGGTTCGCGGGGGGTGGGGCCGGGGCCGGCGGGTTCGCGGGCGGCGGGGCCGGGGTCGGCGGGTTCGCGGGCGGCGGAGCCGGGGCCGGCGGGTTCGCGGGGGACGGGGGCGGTGTCGGTCGGGCCGCGGGAGGTGGTGGCATCGATGCCGGTGGGTCCGTAGGGGGCGCGGCCGGTGTCGGTGGGTTCGTGGGGCGGTGTGCCTTGCGGCTGGGCATCGTGACGGCAGTGGCGTTGCCCTTGCTGGGGTGGCTCGCGGCGGTTTCGGCGGACGCCTCCCTGTCCGTCCTCGGCTTCGACGCCTTCGGCGCGGGGATCCGGCTGCGCGGAAACGCCGGCATGGCGGTGCTCCTCGGTGCGGCGTGGGGCGCGGGGGCGGGGGCCGTGGGTGCGGTGCTGGCGCATGCCACGGGGGCGTCGGGGCGATGGGCGGCGGGGTTGGCACTGGGTGACTTGCGGGGCGGCCGTGTGGGCCTCGGGGGGCCTGCGGGCGCGGGGGGCGGAGCGGGATTGGGCTGGGGTGCGGGATCCGGGGCAGGGACCGGGCTTGGAGCGGGCGGGCAGGCCGGCCCCGGGGCAGGGCGCGGGTCAGGTGTGGGTGCGCGTACCGCACCCGGAGCAGGCGCCGGTGCACGTCCCGGGCCCGGCACGAGTGCCGGTGACGGTGCTGATTCCGGGCCGGACGCCAGGTCCGGGGCGATTCCTGGTGCCGGGGCCGGGGCGGGTTCGACCGTGCAGGTCGGGTCCGGGACAGGGGCGGGCGCGGGCGTGAATGCCTGGCCCGAGGCAGGGTCCAGGTCGGGTGCGGGTGTGGGTACCGCACCCGGAGCAGGCGCCGGTGCAGGTACCGGACCCGGCACGGGTGCCGGTGCCGGTGCCGGTGCTGGTTCCGGGCCGGGCGCCCGGCCCGGGGCGGTTCCTGGTGCCGGGGCCGGGGCGGTTCCTGGTGCCGGGGCCGGGGCGGTTCCTGGTGCCGGGGCCGGGGCGGTTCCTGGTGCCGGGGCCGGGGCGGTTCCTGGTGCCGGGGCCGGGGCGGTTCCTGGTGCCGGGGCCGGGGCGGGTTCGACCGTGCAGGTCGGGTCCGGGCCCTGGCCGGGAGCAGGAACGGGCCCCGGGGCTGGGCCCGAGGCGGGCCACAGGTCTGAGCCCGGGCCGGGAGCGGGTGTCTGGGCGGGTCCCGGTCCAGAGGCCCGGCCCGGTGCGGGTGCTGATGCGGGCCGGCCGACCGACCCCGGCACAGGGCGCAGGTCGGGTGCGGGTACCGGATCCGGGGCTGGGCCCGGGGTGGGTGCGGGTGCCTGGCCTGGGGCCGACGCGGGCGCCGGAGCCGGGGCAGGTCACGAGGTCGGCCACAGCCCTGGGCCCAGGGCAGGTGCGGGCGACGGGCCCGGAGCGCGTGCAGGTGGCGGGCCCGAAGTGGGTGCAGGTCCCGGGATGGATCCGGGCGCGGGGACCGGGGTGGGTGCAGGTCCCGGGATGGATGCGGGCGCCGGGTCCGGGCCCTACTCGCCGAATGCCTCCTATCGGGCGCCCAATCCCGAGACCAACCCCTATCTGCGGTTGCCGGACGATGTGCGGGACGCCGTGCCGGAGGGGGAGCCGGAGGATGCCCGGCCCGAGGTGGGGGATGACCCGACCGTCGGGCTGCCGCCGGGGGCGGAGGGGCCGAAGAGGGGTCGGTGAGGGTGCTTCACCCGTATGTCGCCCACTGTTCCCTGTCCGGCAGGCGGACCTGGGCGGCGCGCGGCACTGGGTGCCGGATACGGTGGGGTACATCATGAGCGCGCAGACTTCGTCCTCAGACGTCCCTACTCTCCTCGTCAAGATCTTCGGCAAGGACAGGCCGGGCATCACGGCCGGTCTCTTCGACACCCTCGCGGCCTTCTCCGTCGACGTGGTCGACATCGAGCAGGTCGTCACCCGTGGCCGTATGGTGCTGTGCGCGCTCGTGACCGAGCCGCCGCACGGGCTGGAGGGTGACCTGCGGTCGACGGTCCACAGTTGGGCCGAGTCGATGAAGATGCAGGCGGAGATCATCTCGGGCCGCGGCGACAACCGCCCGCGTGGCCTGGGCCGCTCCCTGGTGACCGTGCTCGGGCATCCGCTGACCGCGGAGGCCACCGCCGCGATCGCCGCCCGGATCACCAAGGCCGGCGGCAACATCGACCGTATCTTCCGGCTCGCCAAGTACCCCGTGACGGCCGTCGAGTTCGCGATCTCCGGTGTGGAGACCTCACAACTGCGCCCCGCCCTCGTCACGGACGCGGCCGCGCTCGGCGTGGACGTCGCCGTGGTGGACGCGGGCCTGCACCGGCGGGCCCAGCGGCTCGTCGTGATGGACGTGGACTCCACGCTGATCCAGGACGAGGTGATCGAGCTCTTCGCCGCGCACGCCGGCTGCGAGGACCAGGTCGCCGAGGTGACCGCGGCCGCGATGCGCGGCGAGCTGGACTTCGAGCAGTCGCTGCACGCGCGGGTGGCCCTGCTGGAGGGCCTGGACGCCTCGGTCGTGGAGAAGGTGCGCACCGAGGTGCGGCTGACGCCGGGCGCCCGCACCCTGATCCGGACGCTGAAGCGGCTCGGCTATCAGGTCGGGGTCGTCTCGGGCGGGTTCACGCAGGTCACCGACGATCTGAAGGAGCGGCTGGGGCTGGACTTCGCCCAGGCCAACACGCTGGAGATCGTCGACGGCAAGCTGACCGGGCGGGTCACCGGCGAGATCGTGGACCGGGCGGGCAAGGCGCGGCTGCTGCGCAGGTTCGCCGCCGAGGCGGGCGTACCGCTCTCGCAGACCGTGGCGATCGGCGACGGCGCCAACGACCTGGACATGCTGAACGCGGCCGGTCTCGGTGTCGCCTTCAACGCCAAGCCGGTCGTCCGGGAGGCGGCGCACACGGCGGTGAACGTGCCGTTCCTGGACACCGTGCTGTATCTGCTGGGCGTCACCCGCGAAGAGGTCGAGGCGGCGGACACCCACGACGAGGGCTGAGCGGGGCGAGGGCCCGGCGCCGGACGTGGCGGCCGGGCCCTCGTGCGTGCGGGTCTCAGCAGGGCTGCCGGTTCACTCGAACGGCGCCCAGAAGTCGACCAGGGTGCCCCCGGCCGGTTCCAGGGACTTCCAGGAGCCGTCGAAGGTGAGGACGGCGAAGGAGGCCGCCGGGAAGCCGTGGCGGTTCATCCGGCTGCCGGCGTCGCCCTCGACGGAGCCCGCCAGGATGTCGGCGAGGCCGTGGACGCCGGGGTTGTGGCCGATCAGGACGAGGTCACGGACGTCTTCCGGGGTCTCGTTGAGCAGGGTGATCAGTTCGCCCGGGGACGCCTCGTAGATCCGCTCCTCGTAGACGGTTCTCGGCCGGTGCGGCAGCTCGTGGACGGCGAGCTTCCAGGTCTCGCGGGTGCGGACCGCGGTGGAGCACAGGGCCAGGTCGAAGGAGATTCCGGTCTCGGCCAGCCTGCGGCCGGCGGCTGCCGCGTCCAGGCGGCCCCGCTCGGCGAGCGGCCGCTCATGGTCGGTCTCCTGTGACCAGTCGGCTTTCGCATGGCGGAAGATGACGATCCTGCGGGGTTCTGCGACGCTCATGGCTCCCAGCTTCGCATGAAACAGGCCATGGGGCGCAGGGAGTTGACATGCGGCTTTCGCGCCTCTCGGGGCCTCGGCTAGCGCGCCACCAGCTCGCGCACCCGCTCGACGAGCTGGGTGATCGCGGGGTCGCCGCCGGCCGCGTGGGCGTCGGCCGGGTTGAGTATCAGCGCGAGCAGGGCGACGAAGGCGAGGGTGGGCAGGGCGAGGGCCCACCAGGGCAGCCGGGTGCCGGCGCCGCACCGGGCAGCGGCCGGGTGGGGCCGGGTGTGCGACTGGGCCGGCATGGGTGCCTCCGCGGGTCCTCGAGGGGTCCGTGGCCGCGTCGTGCGGTCACATCTCGAAGGTACGGACGACGGGGCCCCGGGCCCATCCGGAGATCCACCCACTTGACCCTGACCCTCGCCCCCTAGGGGACAGGGGGGTTAACCCCACCCCGGCCCTCCAGGACGAGACTCCGGGCCCTCCTGGGGCGGGCAGTCGTCAGGGCGAGGCGATCGTCGCGATGACGGCGATGATCACGAAGATGGCGAGGAACGAGCCGAAGACGAGCAGCATCTTCTTCTGGCCGTTCTGGGGGTTCGGGTCGAGCATGGCCCCAGTGTCCCACCCCGCGCGCGTACCGCCCGCGCCGGGGGGCGTCAGCGCGCCGCGGTCTCGTCCTCCACCGTGCGGTCGCGGCCCGCGAGGACGCCGACCACCGTCTGCGGGATCATCAGGGCCGCCATCAGCGCCAGCGGCAGTCCCCAGCCGCCGCTGTGCTGGTAGAGCACGCCGACCAGGAGCGGGCCGGGGATCGAGATGAGGTAGCCGGTGCTCTGGGCGAACGCCGACAGCCGGACCACCCCGGCCCCGGTCCTGGCGCGCATGCCGACCATGGTGAGGGCCAGCGGGAAGGCGCAGTTGGAGATGCCGAGCAGCAGGGCCCAGGCCCAGGCGCCCGCGGCGGGCGCGAGGTACAGGCCGGCGTACCCGGCGAGGCCGCAGACGCCGAGCACGACGACGATCGGGCCCTGCCGGGGCAGCCGGGTGGCCAGGCGCGGGATGACGAAGGACAGCGGCACGCCCATCACCATGGTGACGGCGAGCAGCAGTCCCGCGGTGGCGGCGGGCACGCCCGCGTCCCGGAAGATCTGTGCCATCCAGCCCATGGTGATGTAGGCGGCGGTGGCCTGGAGCCCGAAGAACACGGCGAGCGCCCAGGCGGTACGGCTGCGGGTGATGGGCAGCGGGGGCCGCGCGGCGGGGTCCTCGGTCGCGCCGGGAGCGGTGCGCGCAGGGTTCTCCGCACCCGCACCCGCACCCGCACCCGCACCCGCACCCGCACGCGTGCCCGGCTCCCGCCCCCGCCGGACGAACGGCAGCCAGGGCAGCAGGGCGGCCGCGGCCAGGCCCGCCCAGACGGCGAGGCCGGTGCGCCAACTGCCGCCCAGGGCATCGGTCATGGGGACGGTCACCGCGGCGGCCGTGGAGGTGCCGAGGGCGAGGGCCATGGAGTACAGGCCGGTCATGGAGCCGACCCGGTCGGGGAAGTGGCGCTTGACGATGACCGGCATCAGGACGTTGCTGACGGCGATGCCCATGAGCGCGAGGGCGCTGGCGGCCACGAACCCCGCCGTACCGCCCGCGTACGGCCTGATGGCCAGGCCCGCGGCGATGGCGGCCATCCCGGCGCACACCACGGCGGCGGGCCCGAAGCGGCGGGCCAGACGCGGGGCGGTGATGCCGAAGACGGCGAAGCAGAGCGGGGGCACCGAGGTGAGCAGTCCGGCCAGGCCGGCGCTCATGCCGAGCCCGTCGCGGACCTCTTCGAGGAGGGCGCCGAGGCTGGTGATGGCGGGGCGGAGGTTGAGGGCGGCCAGCACGATGCCCGCCATGAGCAGCCGGGCCGTCCACGCGCGCGTAGACGGGTGCGGGGACGGGTGCGCGCCGTCGCCCGCGGCCGGGCCGCCGGGCGGGGTCCGGCGTATCGGGGTGGACGTGCTGGTCCGGGTCTCCTCGCGTGCCATGCCGCCCATCATAGAATCATGGGATGATTGGTTGTCCAGGGTCGGGCGCGCCCGATCCGTCCCGTCCGTGCGAAGGTGTGCCATGGCCCTGAGTCACCCCCGCCGCTCGGCGCTGTCCGAGCAGGTCATCACCGCGCTGCGCCAGCAGATCACCTCGGGCGAGTGGCCGGTCGGCGCGCGCATCCCGACCGAGCCCGAGCTGGTCGAGCAGCTCGGCGTGGCCCGCAACACGGTCCGCGAGGCCGTCCGCGCGCTCGCGCACAACGGCCTGCTGGACATCCGGCAGGGTTCGGGGACGTATGTCGTCGCGACCAGTGAGCTGGCCGGTGTGATGCACCGCCGTTTCGCGGACGCCGACCCCCGGCACATCGCCGAGCTGCGCGCCACGCTGGAGTCGAGCGCGGCGCGGCTGGCGGCCGAGCGCCGCACCGAGAAGGACCTCAAGCAGTTGGACGCGCTGCTGGTGCGGCGCGAGGAGGCGTGGGAGTCAGGGGACGCGGAGGCGTTCGTGACGGCCGACGCGACCTTCCACCTGGCGGTGGTGGCCGCCTCCCACAACGACGTGATGACGGCGATGTACGCCGATCTGGGCGAGGTGCTGCGGGACTGGCTGCGCGACGACGTCGGCGAGGAGCTGACGCCGGAGACGCACATGGACCACGCGCGGCTGGTGGACGCGATCCGCGCGGGCGACACGGAGACGGCGGCGGCCGAGGCGGCCGGCTATCCGTTCCTGTGCCGCCCGGGACGCCTCAGCCCTTCCGGCGGCTGACCCAGCCCTTCCGGTGGCCGGCTCAGCCCTTCCGGGGGCCGGCTCAGCCCCTCTGGTGGCTGACCCAGGCCGAGCGGACCTCTTTCCAGCAGCGGCCGGTGAGCCGGACGGTCACCGCGGGGCCGGCGTCGGTGGGCGCCCCGTCGGAGTCGAGGTCCCACCAGCGGTCGCACTCGATGTGCAGCCGGACCCGGTCGGTCTCGGCGTAGGCGTTGTGGCAGTAGGCGACGACATGGGAGCCACGGACGGTGGTGCGGCACTCCGCGCCGAACGGTTCCGGCCGCGCGGCCGGTCCGGCGGGCTCCACACGCGCGTGGGGAAGCGCCTCGTACGGCAGACAGAGGACGAGGGCGACAGCGACGGTGGCTGCTGGGGCGAGGCTACGGAACAGGCGCACAAGGGAACCTCCTCGGCAGAGCTGGGGAGGGGAGCATGTGGGTGAACGCGTACTCCAAGCGTGCCCGTCCGGGGCCGTGCCCCGCCCGGCCTGATAGGCCGGACGGGTGACACGGACAGGGGGACGTCAGGCGCCGATGGCGTGCAGTCCGCCGTCCACGTGGATGATCTCGCCCGTGGTCTTGGGGAACCAGTCGCTCAGGAGAGCGACGACGCCCTTGCCGGCCGGCTCCGGGTCCTTCAGGTCCCACTCCAGCGGGGCGCGGGTGTCCCACACGGAGGCCAGCTCGCCGAAGCCCGGGATGGACTTGGCGGCCATGGAGCCGATCGGGCCCGCCGAGATGAGGTTGCAGCGGATGTTCTGCTTGCCCAGGTCACGGGCCATGTAGCGGCTGGTGGCCTCCAGGGCGGCCTTGGCCGGGCCCATCCAGTCGTACTGCGGCCAGGCG
>NZ_JAANNX010000036.1:0-53192 GCF_013363615.1 Streptomyces sp. CAI-85
TACTTCACCGTCTCCGAGCTGCTCCAGAACGTCAGCAAGCACAGCCGGGCCCGGTCGGCGTCGGTCGACGTGTGGCGGACCGAGGACCGGCTGCTGATCCAGGTCTGGGACGACGGCCAGGGCGGCGCGCGTCTCGACGGCGGCTCCGGGATGCGGGGGCTGGCGGACCGGCTGGGCGCGGTGGACGGGCTGTTCGTCGTGGACTCGCCGGTGGGAGGTCCCACGACGGTGACGGCGGAGCTGCCCTGGCGCGAGCGCGGGTGACGGGCATCAAGGGCGCCGAGGGCACCCCGGGAAGCTCCGGAGAGGCTGCGGGGTAGGGAAAACCCCCCGTTCCAGAGGCCGACGGCCTTCATGGTGCGGGGGCGCGGGGGCGAGGAGGGTGTGAGGTACGAGCCACCAGCCGTGCGATGAGCGGATGGGACGAGCGGACGAGACGAGTAGAACGGACGACGCGGATGGCCACGCAGTACGGGAACTACGGACCGGGGTACGGGCGCCCGGGAGCGGGGGGCGTCGGGGAGCGGCCGCACCGGGTGCCGACGGCGCTGCGGGAGCCGTTCTCCGGGCGGCACTGGCGTGAGCTGCTGTATGTGCTGCTGGGGTTCCCGGTGAGTGTCGTGCTGTTCGTCCTCACGGTCACCATGCTGTCGACGGGGGTCGGTCTCACGCTGACCTTCCTCGGGATACCGGTGCTGGCGGCGGGCCTCGCGATGTGCCGGGGGTTCGGCGCGCTGGAGCGGGCGCGGGCGCGGGCCCTGCTGGGGCTGGAGATCTCCGACCCCGAGCCGCTGCGGGTGCGGGGTCGGGGGCGCGGCGGCCGGGGCGGGGCCATGGCCTGGATGGGTGCCGTGCTGCGGAGCGGGACGTCGTGGCGGCACGCGCTGTTCGCGCTGGTGCAGTTCCCGTGGGCGGTGTTCTCGTTCTCCGTCACCCTGACGGTGTGGCTGCTCGGCTGGACGATGCTGACGTATCCGCTGTGGTTCTGGGTGTTCCCGCTGTACGGCGGGCAGGGCGGGTTGCAGCTCTACGGCGACGCGCAGCACCAGGTGTATCTGGACAACCCGTTCGAGATCACGGTGACGGCGCTGGTCGGCCTGCTGGTGACGATGGCGACGCCGTGGATCGTGCGGGCGCTGACGACGGTGGACCGGCTGCTGGTGCACGGACTGCTGGGGCCGTCGCGGCTGGCGTCGAGGGTGGTGGAGCTGGAGTCCGACCGGGGGGTGGTCGTCGACACGGCCGCCGCAGATCTGCGGCGCATCGAGCGGGATCTGCACGACGGGGCGCAGGCCCGGCTGGTGGCGCTGGCGATGGATCTGGGGCTGGCGAAGGAGAAGCTGCGGGAGGATCCGCGGGCGGCGGCGGAGATGGTCGACTCGGCGCACGGCGAGGTGAAGACGGCCCTCCAGGAGCTGCGGGACCTGGCGCGCGGCATCCACCCGGCGGTGCTGACCGACCGCGGGCTCGACGCGGCGCTGTCGTCGGTGGCCTCGCGGTGCACGGTGCCGGTGCGGGTGGAGGTGGACCTGGTGGACCGTCCGACGCCGGCGATCGAGGGGATCGCGTACTTCACCGTCTCCGAGCTGCTCCAGAACGTCAGCAAGCACAGCCGGGCCCGGTCGGCGTCGGTCGACGTGTGGCGGGTGGAGGACCGGCTGATGTTGCAGGTCACGGACGACGGCGTGGGCGGCGCGGACGCCTCCGGCGGGTCGGGGCTGGCCGGGCTCGCGGGCCGGCTGGACGCGGTGGACGGGATCCTGGTGGTGGACTCACCGGCCGGAGGTCCCACGACGGTCACGGCGGAGCTGCCCTGGCGGGAGTCCCGGGGATAGCGGTCCCGCCGCGCCCCTCACCTCCCGAAGTCGCGCCCCCCACGCCCCTCTCGGGACGGACCGGCCCACACACCCGACGGCCCCTGCCGGGACCGGACCCCCGCGCCCCCACCCCTTCCCGGACCGGCCCACGCGCCCCGCATCCCTCTCCCCGAGCCCCCGGCCCCCACACCCCTCCCAGGACAGCCCCATGCCCGCACGCCCCTCCCGGTCGCGCCCCCACACGCCCCACCCGGCCTCCTCCCGGCCCGCTCCCCCAGCCCAACCCCAGCCCAACCCCAACTCAACTCCAGCTCACCTCCAGCTCATCCCCCCGTTCCCCGGTACAGACGGCCCGGATGCTGGGATGCTGGACTGGACCGTTGACGGGTGGACGGCCGGTGGACGGCTGAGGGACGGCTGGGGGGCCGAGGATCGTGGAGGACAGGGTGCGGGTGGTCATCGCCGAGGATTCGGTGCTGTTGCGGGAGGGGCTGACCCGGTTGCTGACCGACCGGGGGCACGACGTGGTCGCCGGGGTCGGGGACGCCGAGGCGTTGGTGAAGACCATCGCCGAGCTGCACGCGGAGAACGCGCTGCCGGACGTCGTCGTCGCCGATGTGCGGATGCCGCCGACGCACACGGACGAGGGCGTGCGGGCCGCCGTACAGCTTCGCAAGGCGCATCCGGGGCTCGGGGTGCTGGTGCTGTCGCAGTACGTGGAGGAAAGGTACGCCACCGAACTTCTGGCCGGTTCCAGTCGTGGGGTGGGGTATCTGCTGAAGGACCGGGTGGCCGAGGTGCGGGAGTTCGTGGACGCCGTGGTGCGGGTGGCGTCCGGGGGCACCGCGCTCGATCCGGAGGTCGTCGCGCAGTTGCTCGGGCGCAGCCGTAAGCAGGACGTGCTGGCCGGGCTCACCCCGCGGGAGCGGGAGGTGCTGGGGCTGATGGCGGAGGGGCGGACGAACTCGGCGATCGCGCGGCAGCTCGTGGTGAGCGACGGGGCGGTCGAGAAGCACGTCAGCAACATCTTCCTGAAGCTCGGTCTTTCGCCGAGCGACGGGGACCACCGCCGGGTCCTCGCGGTGCTCACCTATCTGAACTCCTGAGGGGGGCCGGCGGGAGAACCGGGGTTCCTGGCGGTGCGTCTACCAGGGCAACACCTCCAGGCGGTAAATCATGACAAGTCGGGGTGCCGGGCCGTCTCGGGGCAGTGATTTGTCATGCGGATGGCCAAGGGAAGGCGGCCCTGACAGACGTAGGGTTGATCCAGGGAGGGTCTTCGGGAAAGGCCCCTCCCAGGGACAGCCACCTTGAGGGAGGTCCAGTTCAGTGACCAGTCAGGTCAGCAGCGCAGCGGAACAGGCCGATCAGGCTGACGGGGCCGACGGGGCCGTCGTGGGAGAACAGCGCAAACCGGCCGGGACGAAGGACGTACGCCGTCTCGACCGGGTGATCATCAGGTTCGCGGGCGACTCGGGTGACGGTATGCAGCTCACCGGTGACCGCTTCACCTCGGAGACGGCGTCGTTCGGCAACGACCTGTCGACCCTGCCGAACTTCCCCGCCGAGATCCGTGCCCCCGCCGGCACCCTGCCCGGTGTCTCCTCGTTCCAGTTGCACTTCGCCGACCACGACATCCTCACTCCGGGTGATGCGCCCAATGTGCTGGTCGCGATGAACCCGGCCGCCCTGAAGGCGAACATCGGGGACGTGCCGCGCGGGGCGGAGATCATCGTCAACACGGACGAGTTCACCAAACGGGCGATGCAGAAGGTGGGGTACGCGGCCTCGCCGCTGGAGGATGGGTCCCTCGACGGTTATCAGCTCCACCCGGTCCCGTTGACCACCCTGACCGTCGAGGCTCTCAAGGAATTCGACCTCACCCGCAAGGAGGCCGAGCGCAGCAAGAACATGTTCGCGCTCGGCCTCTTGTCGTGGATGTACCACCGGCCCACCGAGGGCACGGAGAAGTTCCTGCGGTCGAAGTTCGCGAAGAAACCGGAGATCGCCGAGGCGAACCTGGCCGCGTTCCGCGCGGGCTGGAACTTCGGGGAGACCACCGAGGACTTCGCCGTCAGCTACGAGGTGGCGCCGGCCGCCACGGCGTTCCCGGTCGGCACCTACCGGAACATCTCCGGGAACCTGGCCCTCTCCTACGGCCTGGTCGCGGCGGCCCGGCAGGCCGATCTGCCGCTGTTCCTGGGCTCGTACCCGATCACCCCGGCCTCGGACATCCTGCACGAGCTGAGCCGGCACAAGAACTTCGGTGTGCGGACCTTCCAGGCGGAGGACGAGATCGCGGGCATCGGTGCCGCGCTGGGGGCCGCCTTCGGGGGGTCTCTCGCCGTCACCACGACCTCGGGGCCGGGCGTGGCGCTGAAGTCGGAGACCATCGGGCTCGCGGTGTCGCTGGAGCTGCCGCTGCTGGTGGTGGACATCCAGCGCGGCGGGCCGTCGACCGGGCTGCCGACCAAGACCGAGCAGGCGGATCTGCTCCAGGCGATGTTCGGGCGCAACGGCGAGGCGCCGGTGCCGATCGTGGCGCCCCGCACCCCGGGCGACTGCTTCGACGCGGCGCTGGAGGCGGCCCGGATCGCGCTCACCTACCGCACGCCGGTGATGCTGCTGTCCGACGGCTATCTGGCCAACGGCTCCGAGCCCTGGCGGGTTCCCGAACTGGAGGAACTGCCGGATCTGACCGTGCGGTTCACCCAGGGCCCCAACCACACGCTGGACGACGGAACCGAGGTGTTCTGGCCGTACAAGCGCGATCCGCTGACCCTGGCCCGGCCGTGGGCGGTGCCAGGGACGCCGGGGCTCGAACACCGGATCGGCGGTATCGAGAAGGAGGACGGCACCGGCAACATCTCCTACGCCCCGGCCAACCACGACTTCATGGTCCGGATCCGGCAGGCCAAGATCGACGGCATCGACGTCCCCGATCTGGAGGTGGACGACCCGGACGGGGCCAGGACCCTGGTGCTGGGCTGGGGTTCCACCTACGGGCCGATCACGGCGGCGGTACGGCGGCTGCGGGCGGCCGGGGACGCCGTCGCACAGGCCCATCTGCGGCATCTGAACCCGTTCCCCGGCAATCTGGGCGCGGTGCTGAAGGCGTACGACAAGGTCGTCGTCCCGGAGATGAACCTCGGCCAGCTCGCCACCCTCCTGCGGGCGAAGTACCTGGTCGACGCCCACTCGTACAACCAGGTCAACGGCATGCCGTTCAAGGCGGAGCAGCTCGCCGCGGCGCTGAAGGAGGCCATCGATGACTGATGCGAACACGCTGCTGAAGTTGGTTCCCAAGGCCGAGGCCAAGCAGTCGATGAAGGACTTCAAGTCCGATCAGGAGGTGCGCTGGTGCCCGGGCTGCGGTGACTACGCGATCCTCGCGGCGGTCCAGGGTTTCATGCCGGAGCTGGGGCTGGCCCGGGAGAACATCGTCTTCGTCTCGGGCATCGGCTGCTCCTCCCGGTTCCCCTACTACCTGAACACCTACGGGATGCACTCCATCCACGGGCGGGCGCCGGCGATCGCGACGGGGCTCGCGGCCTCCCGGCGGGATCTGAGCGTCTGGGTGGTGACCGGTGACGGCGACGCGCTGTCCATCGGCGGCAACCATCTGATCCATGCCCTGCGGCGCAATGTGAACCTGAAGATCCTGCTGTTCAACAACCGTATCTACGGGCTGACCAAGGGCCAGTACTCCCCCACCTCCGAGGTCGGGAAGATCACCAAATCGACGCCGATGGGGTCGCTGGACGCGCCCTTCAACCCGGTGTCGCTCGCGCTGGGCGCGGAGGCGTCGTTCGTGGCGCGGACCGTCGACTCGGACCGCAGACATCTGACGGAGGTGCTGCGGCAGGCCGCCGCCCATCCGGGCACGGCACTGGTGGAGATCTACCAGAACTGCAACATCTTCAACGACGGGGCGTTCGACGCCCTGAAGGACCGGGAGTCGGCGGAGGAGGCGGTGATCCGGCTGGAGCACGGGCAGCCGATCCGGTTCGGCGCCGAGCGGTCCAAGGGGGTGGTGCGGGACCCGGCGACCGGGGATCTGAAGGTCGTCGTGGTGACCCCGGAGAACGAGGGGGCGATCCTGGTCCACGACGCGCACGCCGCGTCCCCGACCACCGCGTTCGCGCTGTCCCGGCTGGCCGATCCGGACACCCTGCACAACACGCCGATCGGGGTGCTGCGTTCGGTGGAGCGTCCGGTCTACGACACGCAGATGGCCGAGCAGCTCGACTCGGCGATCGACCAGCACGGCAAGGGCGATCTGGCGGCGCTGCTGGCCGGCGGGGACACCTGGACGGTCGTCGGCTGAACCGTCAGGACCGTCAGGACCGCCAGAAGCCGGTCACGAGGCCCGGGAGTCCTGCTCCCGGGCCTCGTCGTACGCGGCGCGGGCCTGTTCGACCTGGTCCATGCGGGCGTGCGTCCAGCCGGCGAGGGCGCTCACCTGCTCCGCCGCCTCGCGGCCGAGGCCGGTGAGGGAGTAGTCGACGCGGGGCGGGATGACCGGCTTGGCGTCGCGGTGGACCAGGCCGTCGCGCTCCAGGGTCTGGAGGGTCTGGGTCAGCATCTTCTCGCTGACCCGGCCGATCGCCCGGCGCAGCTCGCTGAAGCGGTGCGGCCGGTCGAGCAGATGGATGAGGACGAGCACGCCCCAGCGGCTGGTGACGTGTTCGAGGACCAGCCGGTAGGGGCACATCTCCTCGCCGGCGGGCGCGGACGGCCTCATGTTGCTTACTGCCATGCCAGTACCTTACTTCAAAGTGGGTACTTTCGTTCAGTTAGTGCAGCTCCTAGGGTGAGTGTCAGTCCCACCCACCCCCACCTGGAGTTCTCACCCATGAGCATCGTCGTCACCGGAGCCACCGGACACCTCGGCCGCCACGTCGTGGAGCAGTTGCTGGAGAAGGTCCCGGCGCGGGAGATCACGGCCGTCGTGCGCGACGAGGCCAAGGCCACCGATCTCGCGGCCCGCGGCGTCCGGCTCGCGGTCGCCGACTACAACACCCCCGAGACCTTCGACGGCCTGTTCGCGGCCGGCGACAAGGTGCTGCTGATCTCGGGCAACGAGTTCGACAAGGGCCGCCCGGGGCAGCACCAGGTGGTCATCGACGCGGCGAAGGCCGCCGGTGCGGCGCTGCTGGCGTACACCAGCGCGCCGGGCACGCTGACCGCCGCCCTGGCCGACGACCACCGTGCCACCGAGCGGGCGCTGACCGCCTCCGGTGTCCCCTACACGCTGCTGCGCAACGGCTGGTACCACGAGAACTACACCGAGCAGCTCGCGCCGGTCCTCGCGCACGACGCGGTCGTCTCCGCCGCCGGTGAGGGCCGGATCTCCTCCGCCTCCCGCGCCGACTACGCGGCCGCCGCCGTCGCCGTCCTGACCGGCGAGGGCCATGAGAACCGGACGTACGAGCTGGGCGGCGACGAGGCGTGGAGCCTCACGGAGTACGCGGCCGAGCTGAGCCGGCAGACCGGGCGGGAGATCGTCCACACCTCCGTGTCCACCGAGGCCCTGACCGGCATCCTGACCGGTGCCGGGCTGCCCGAGCCGTTCGCCGCGATCCTCGCCGGTGTGGACGCCTCCATCGAGAAGGGCGAGCTGGTCGTCACGAGCGGGGACCTGTCCCGGCTGATCGGCCGTCCGACGACCCCGGTGACGGAGGCGATCACCGCGGCGCTCAAGGGCTGACGGCCCGCCGGAGTCCCTCGCGGACCGGCCACCCTCGCCTGTCATGACCGTATGGCGATACGGGCATGACAGGCGAGGGTTCTCGGCGTTACCTTCGCGTGGAACGCTCAGGGACGTGAGAAGAAGGAGAAGCCCGTGGCCGGGTCGTCGACGAATGAGGGCCGCATAGGTCTGCTGAACGGCTTCGCCGCCTACGGGATGTGGGGGCTCGTCCCTCTCTTCTGGCCGCTGCTCAAGCCCGCCGGATCGGTGGAGATCCTCGCCCACCGCATGGTGTGGTCCCTGGTCTTCGTCGCCGCCGCGCTGCTCTTCGTCCGGCGCTGGGCATGGGCCGGGGAGCTGCTGCGCCAGCCGCGCCGGCTCGGGCTGGTCGTGATCGCCGCGGCCGTGATCACCGTGAACTGGGGCGTCTACATCTGGGCCGTGAACAGCGGCCATGTCGTCGAGGCGTCGCTCGGCTACTTCATCAACCCGCTGGTCACCATCGCGATCGGTGTGCTGCTGCTGAAGGAGCGGCTGCGGCCGGTGCAGTGGGCGGCGGTCGGTGTCGGCGCCGCCGCGGTGCTGGTGCTGACCATCGGCTACGGGCGGCCGCCGTGGATCTCCCTCTGTCTGGCCTTCTCGTTCGCGATCTACGGGCTGGTGAAGAAGAAGGTCAACCTCGGCGGGGTCGAGTCGCTGACCGCCGAGACCGCGGTCCAGTTCCTGCCCGCCCTGGTCTATCTGCTGTGGCTGTCCGGGCGCGGCGACTCCACGTTCGCGGCCGAGGGCACCGGTCACGCGCTCCTGCTCGCCTCCACCGGTGTGGTCACCGCGCTGCCGCTGGTCTGCTTCGGCGCGGCCGCGATCCGGGTGCCGCTGTCCACGCTGGGGCTGCTCCAGTACCTCGCGCCGGTGTTCCAGTTCCTGCTGGGCGTCCTCTACTTCGGCGAGGAGATGCCGATGGAGCGGTGGGCCGGGTTCGCGCTGGTGTGGCTGGCGCTGGCGCTGCTGACGGCGGACGCGTGGCGGGCGGCGCGGCGGACGCGGCGGCCTGTCGACATGGCGGCGGCCGACCTCCCGGCCCGGGTGCGGGCCGAAGCCACTGCCACGGCCCCGACCGCGGCGGCGCCCGCGGCAACGCCCTCCGGCGCGGACCCCGTTCGGCCCTGAGAAATTCGGTCGCGAACGCCGGACGGGCTGGTTGAGTGGGCCGTATGACTCAGACACCCGCATCCGCATCCGCGCCGGCGTCCGCACCCACGCCCGTGCACTGGAAGCTCGTGATCGACTCCGCCGATCCGCACACCCAGGCCGACTTCTGGGCCGCGGCGCTGCACTACGAGGTCGAGGACAACAGCGCGCTCGTCGAGCGGCTGCTGGAGATGGGCGCGCTGCCGGGCGCGGCGACCCTGGAGTTCCACGGCCGCCCGGCCTTCCGGGACCTGATCGCCGTACGCCATCCGGACGATCCGTTCGACGCCGACAGCGGGACCGGGCTGGGGCGGCGGCTGTTGTTCCAGCGGGTGCCGGAGGCGAAGTCCGTGAAGAACCGGCTGCATCTGGATCTGCACCCGGGCGCGGGACGGCTGGCCGACGAGGTGGAGCGGCTGACGACGCTGGGGGCGAGCGTGCTGCGGGAGGTGAAGGAGCCCTCCGGACAGTGGGTGGTGATGGCGGACCCCGAGGGGAACGAGTTCTGCGTGCAGTGACCCAGGAGGCTCACAGGTGAGAGGGGTGGCTATCCGGAATGTGAACTCCCCGTCCGGATGGCGCTCTTGACGGAGTGTTGGCCACGGCTTCACCATCCAGACACCCCACTCACACTGGAATCGGAGCCCCCCACATGAAGCTCTCCGTCTCCGGGCGGGCGGCGGCGTCCGTCGCCGTCGCCACCGTCACCCTGCTGGCCACCGGATCCATAGCCGGCGCGGCGCCCGCCCCCGAACCCGCGGCGGCCGTCGCCGCGCCGGACCTGCCCGTCGCCAACGTCAAGGCGCATCTCGCACAGCTCCAGTCCATCGCCACGGCGAACGGCGGCAACAGAGCCCACGGCCGGGCCGGTTACACCGCCTCGCTGAACTATGTGAAGGGCAAGCTGGACGCCGTCGGCTTCACCACCACCGTGCAGTCCTTCACCTCGGGCGGCCGGACCGGCTACAACCTGATCGCCGACTGGCCGGGCGGCGACACCAACCAGGTGATCATGGCCGGGTCGCATCTCGACAGCGTCACCTCGGGCGCCGGCATCAACGACAACGGCTCCGGCTCGTCGGCCGTCCTGGAGGCGGCGCTGACGGTCGCGCGGACCAACTATCAGCCCACGAAGCATCTGCGGTTCGCCTGGTGGGGCGCGGAGGAGCTGGGTCTCGTCGGCTCCCGGTACTACGTCAACAGCCTGTCGTCGGCGAACCGCGCGCGGATCAGCGGCTACCTCAACTTCGACATGATCGGCTCGCCGAACCCCGGCTACTTCGTCTACGACGACAACCCGGCGATCGAGAAGACCTTCAAGGACTACTTCGCGGGCATCGGCGTCCCGACGGAGATCGAGACCGAGGGCGACGGCCGTTCCGACCACGCGCCGTTCAAGAGCGCGGGCGTTCCGGTCGGCGGTCTGTTCACCGGCGCCAGCCGGGTCAAGACCTCCGCGCAGGTCGCCAAGTGGGGCGGTACGGCCACCGCGTTCGACCGCTGCTACCACTCGTCCTGCGACACCACCGCCAACATCAACGACACGGCGCTGGACCGCAACGGGGACGCGCTGGCGTACGCGGTGTGGACGCTGTCCTCCTGACGCCGTCGCCCTGAGGGCTACGCGTCCGCCGCCCTCCGGGCCCGATCGGTCAGGCGGAGCATGCGCGCGCGGGCCGTCTCCAGTTCTTCGGCGTCGTCGGCGGCCGGTCCGCCCTCGGCGGCCAACTCGGTCCACAGGGCGATGAGTTCGCCGCCCAGGTTCAGGCCCTGGAAGGGGTCGCGTACGGCACGCCAGGCCGTCGCCGCGCTCTGGACGTTGCCGTACGCGGCCTCGGCGTCCCGGGCGCGGCGGTGGATCCTGGCCAGTTCGAGGGAGACGTGGAAGGAGCGCAGCGGGTCGCCCGCCAAGTAGGCGATGTACGCGCCGAGTTCACGGAGCCGGAGTACCTCGGGGTGCTCCGGCCCCAGCGTTCCCGACGCCTCGGTCACCGTCCGTTCCGCGAGGGCGGCCGCGGTGTCGGTACGGCCCGCCCGCACGGCCTCGTTGATCTGCGCCACCGACTCGCCCAGGAGCGCGGGCGCGCCGCTGCCCGGCAGGGTGCGGGGGTCCTCCCCGAGCACGGCCTCGGCGACGGCGTCGAAGCCGCGGGCGGGGGTGTGCCGGGGGTCGGGATCGTCACGGGGGCCGGTGCCGGCGGGGACGACGGAGACGACGGGCGCGGGCGCGGGTGCCGGTGCGGCTTCCGGGATCGGTACGGCGTCCATGACCGGCGGCGGTCCGAAGACACCGGTGGGGGCGGCGACGGTGCCGGGGGCGGGGACGGTGGCAGGGGCGACGTGGTGGGGCTGCTGCGTGGCCTGGTCCCGGCGGGGCTCGGAGGTGCCGCTGTCCTCGGGGGCCGTCGGCTGCGCCGGACGGGTGGTCGTGCGCAGGGGCTCCGCCGTGAAGTGGCTGGCGCCGTCCGGGTCGACGCGCAGGGGGACGACGTACCCGATGCGTTCGTCGTGGACGGTGACGAGGACCGGGTGCCCGGTGGCGAGGGCGACGCGGTGCAGATGGCTCAGGACGGCCCGCTGGATCTCCTCGCCGTCGGCCGCCGTGACCTGTACGCCGCCGACGGTCGCCGTGTCGTCCGAGCGGACATGGACGTCGAGGGGCGCCGCCACGGCGGGCTGCGGTTCAGGCTGGTCCAGCTTCGTCTCGTGGCTGAGTCCGTACATCGGTTCCTCACGTCGTCCAGGTGCGTGTACGCGTACACGTACTGTTGAGTTTCGCCGCTCGCCCCCGATGTGCACGTCACCACGACGTCACAGCCTCGTTCCAAGGATCCACGACCGGTGTACGGGACGGGACGGCGAGGAGGGGGCGCGCCATGGGGACGACGGCGGACGGGGGCGGTGGGGAGGAGCCCTTGTCGGCGGTCGGTGTCGCCGACGCCGTGCGGGGCGGGGAGTCGCGGGCCGTCGATGTCGTGCGGGAAGCGCTGGAGCGGATCCGGCGGGTGGACTCCGTACTGCACTCCTTTTCCGAGGTGTGGGAGGAGTCGGCCCTCGCGCAGGCCCGTGTCGTCGATGCCCGGGTTGCCGGTGGGGAGTGGCTGCCGCTGGCCGGTGTGCCGGTGGGAGTGAAGGGGCGGTACGGGGTGGAGGCCCTGGTCGCGGCGGGGTGTGTGCCCATCGGTGCGACCGCCGTGCCGGGGCCGGGGACCGCCTGGCAGACCTGGGGGCGCGGCGCTCGCGGACGTACCGTCAACCCCTGGCGCGCCGACCGGACGCCGGGCGGTTCCTCCGCGGGTGCGGCGGCGGCCGTCGCGGCCGGTCTGGTGCCGTTGGCCACCGGAAGCGACGGCGCGGGGTCGGTACGGATCCCGGCCGCCTGGTGCGGTGTCCTCGGGCTGAAGACGACGAACGGCCTGCTGCCCTCCCCTGACCGCACCGGCCTCGCGGCCCCGGGCGTCCTCGCGCGGTCGGCACGGGACCTGGCCGCCTGGCTGCGGGTGAGGGTCGGGGAGGGCGGGGAAGGCGGACGGGTCGGGGACTTCCCCGACCCGTCCGCGGGTTCGGCGCCCCTTGCCGTCTTCTCTCCCGATCTGGGGTTCGCCCGGCCCGACCCCGAGCCGCTCGCCCTGGCGCGGGCCGCCGCCGCGCGGCTCGCCGATGCCGGGGTCGTACGGGTGGCGGCGGGTGACGCGGACGTGGGGCTGATGGACCCGGGTCCGGCATGGCTGGCCCTGCGGACTCCGGGGGCCGACCTGCGGGAGGCCGGGCGGGTCCGGGAGGCCAATGATCTGCGGCTGGCGGCGCTCTTCGAGCGGGCCGATCTACTGCTCACGCCCACCACTCCGCATGCCGCCCACGGCCACGACGGGCCGGGTGACCGTTACTCGACGGCGTTGACCTGGGCGTTCAATCTGAGCGGGCATCCGGCGTTGAGCCTGCCCGCCGGGTTCGGGGCGGACGGCTGCCCCGTGGGACTCCACCTCGTCGCGGCGCACGGGCGGGAGGAACTGCTCGTGGCGGTGGCGCGGGCCGCCGAACTGGCCCTTCCGGACGTGCATCCCGGCCCTCTGCCCTTCCCCGTTTGATTGCATGCACATATAATGCAGGTGCGCATTATTGTCGTACGCCGACTTCTGTACGCCGACTTCTGTACGCCGACTTCAGGGGGCCCCATGCCGACCCGCCGTTTCCTGTTCCTGCTCGGCAGCAGCCGCGACGAGGGCCACGAGGGCAACACCGAACTGCTGGCCCGCCGGGCCGCCGAGCAGTTGCCCGAGGGGGTGGAGCAGGAGTGGATCAGCCTCACCGAGCACCCGCTGCCCGAGTTCGTGGACCGGCGGCACGACCATGACCATGTGCGGCCGACCGAAGGCGCCGCGGGGCTGCTGCTCGACGCCACGCTCGCGGCGACGGACCTGGTGATCGCCTCGCCGCTGTACTGGTACTCGGTGTCCGCGCCCACCAAGCGCTACCTCGACCACTGGTCCGGCTGGCTGCGCACGCCCGGCGTCGACTTCAAGGCCACGATGGCGGGGCGCACGCTCTGGGGCGTGACCGCGCTCGCGCACGAGGAGTTCGAGGTCGCCGACCCGCTGTACGGCACGCTGCACCACACGGCCGCGTACCTGGGGATGCGGTTCGGCGGGGTGCTGCTCGGCAACGGCAGCAAGCCGGGGGACGTCCTGAACGACACGGCCGCGCTCGCCCACGCCAAGACGTTCTTCGCGCGGGAGGCACCCAAGGCCCGGTTCCCGTACGAGACCGATACGGCCGGCTAGGAAGTGATGTCCTTGGTCGTGAACCTCGCCCACGCCGCCGAGCCGAACACCGCCGCGTAGAGCGCCTGGAGGCCGAGGTTCTTGACCAGTTCGTCCCAGTAGACGGGCTCGCGCATCAGGTCGGCGAAGGACAGCCAGTAGTGGGAGAACAGATACGGCTGGATCGTGTGGAGCTGCGGGATCTGGTCGAGGATCTGGACGGTGATCAGCAGGCCCACCGTGGTCGCCATCGCCGCGATACCGCTGCCGGTCAGCGTGGAGACGAACAGGCCGAGCGCCGCGACGCCGGTCAGGGACGCGGCCACGACGAGGGCGATCAGCAGGGCCCGCAGCAGGCCGTCGGTGAAGCTGATCGTCGTCCCGGAGATGGTGGTGAGGTCGCCGAGCGGGAAGAGCAGGGCGCCGACCGCCAGCGCCGACACCGCGACGACCAGGGTGGCCGTCAGGCAGAACGCCATGACGGTGGCGTACTTGGTGAGCAGCAGACGGCTGCGGCCCGCCGGGGCGACCAGGAGATAGCGCAGGGTGCCCGCGGCGGACTCGCCGGCGATCGCGTCGCCCGCCACCACGCCGATCGCCATGGGCAGGAAGAACGGCAGGGTCGCGGCGAGCGCGGTGAAGACCAGGAACAGACCGTTGTTGGTGATCTGCGCGATGAACGCCGGACCGCCCTCGCCCCCGCCGCCGCCCGGTCCCGCGGACGAGCCGTCGCCGGTCTCGATCTTCACGGCGATGCCGACCAGGACCGGCACGGCCGCCAGGACGGCCAGCAGGGCGAGCGTGCGCCAGCGCCGGAAGGTGGTGAGCAGCTCGTTGCGCAGCAGCCCGAAGGTCCACAGCACCGGTGCCCGAGGGGCCCTGTCCGCCGCCTCGCCCGCCGCCGTCGTCGTGTCAGCCCGCGACATCGAATCCCTCTCCGGTGAGCGCCACGAACGCGTCCTCCAGGGAGGCCCGTTCCACGGTGAGGCCGCGGACCCGGACCCCGGCCGTCACCAGCGCGGCGGTCACCTCGGCGAGGTCGCGGTCCGGCGGGTCGGCGGTGACGCGGTCCTCCTCGGCCGTGACGTCCGCCGCGCCCTGCTCCTTCAGCACCCGGGCCGCGTCGCCGGTGTCCGGTGTGGTGACGACCAGACGGCCGCGCGCGCCCGCCGCGAGGTCGGCCACCGCGCCCTGGGTGATCAGCCGGCCCCGGGCCATCACCGCGGCGTGCGTGCACACCTGCTCGATCTCGTCGAGGAGGTGGGAGGAGAGGAAGACGGTCGTGCCGTCCGAGGCCAGCTCCCTGACCAGGGCGCGGATCTCCCGCATGCCCTGCGGGTCGAGTCCGTTGGTCGGTTCGTCGAGGACGAGCAGCCGGCGGGGCCTGAGCAGGGCGGCGGCCAGGCCGAGCCGTTGTTTCATGCCGAGCGAGTACGCCTTGGCCTTCTTCCCGGCCGCCGCCGTCAGCCCGACCCGGTCCAGCGCCGCCGCGACCCGGGTCCGCCGGGTGCGCGGGTCGGCGGTCGGGTCGGCGGCGTCCAGGCGCAGGAGGTTGTCGCGGCCGGAGAGGAAGCCGTAGAGGGCCGGGCCCTCGATGAGGGCGCCGACCTGGGGCAGGACCCGGCGCGCGGCCCGGGGCATGGGCTGCCCCAGGACGCGCGCCGAGCCGGCGGTGGGCTCGATCAGCCCCATCAGCATGCGGATGGTGGTGGTCTTGCCGGAGCCGTTGGGGCCGAGGAAGCCGAAGACGCTGCCCGCCGGAATGGCGAGGTCCAGGCGGTCCACGGCGAGCTGGCCGCCGCGGTACCGCTTGGTGAGGCCACGGGTGCGAATGACGTCACCGCCGTCACCGCCGTCGCCCTCATGGGCCTCGTCGTTCGGCTCCCCCATCAGCCCCTCACTTCGCCGAGTCGGCGGCCTTGACCAGGGCGTCCTTGGTGACGGCGCCGACGTAGACCGTGCCGTCGTCCGTGACCAGGGCGTTGATCAGACGGGTGGAGAAGACGGTGCCGGAGCCGAACTTGCCGTTCACCTTGTCGCCGAAGGAGCCGAGGAAGCCGCTGAGCGCGCCGCCGGCCTCGGAGCCGAGTTCGGAGTTCAGCTCGGAGTCCGAGGGGACGCCCTCGCCGCCGGTCTCGATGACGGCCACCGAGGTCCAGCCCTCGCCGACGACCTTGTGGCCGCCCTCGGGACCGCCCGGCTCGCCGGTGAGGTCGCCGCCGCCGGGCAGCGGGGACCCGCCGAGGTCCTCCGGTGCCGCCTCGACGTCGTCCGCCTCGGTGACCTTGGCGCCCTTGGGCGGGGTGAAGTCGAAGGTGGACGCGGCCGGCTTGGCGAAGCTGACCTGGGTGAAGCCCGCGTCCACGACGGCGGAGCCGCCGCTCGCCGGGGTGAGCGTGAACTTCAGCGGCAGGCCCGTCTTCGCGTCCACCGCGATGCTGATCGCGCCGACCGTGGACCCGGACTGCCTGGGCTTGATCACCAGGCGGTAGGCGTCGCGGCCGGCCACGTGGACCGTGCCGTCGACGGTGACCGACGTGGTGTCGTCGACCGCCTTGAGCGCTTCCTCGGTGAGGCCCTCGGGCGTGGCCGGACGCTTCTCCTCCGCCTTTCCGCTCTCCTCGGTGGTGGAGTGGTAGACCTCGTTGGAGGCGCTGTCGTACCCCCACAGGTCCTTGCCGTCGTGGATGACGCTGTACTCGGACGCGTCCTCCAGGAGGGAGAGCTTCTGGCGGTCCGGGCCGTCGGTGGCGACGCGCAGGGTGTGGGTGCCCGAGGCGAGTTCGGTGAGCTTGGCGGACGGGTCGGCGGACGATCCGTCGCCGCCGCCGGTGGCACCGGAGAGCAGTCCGCTCTCCAGTCCGCCGAGGTCGGGCAGGCCCAGGTCGGTGGTGATCTTCACGGTGCCGGACAACTGCTCGACGTCCGACGCGGCGATCTTGTCGATGAGCTGCTGTGCGGTGATCTTCGGCAGGTCGGGGTCGCCGGAGTCGGCGAGCGCCGGGACCAGCCCGATCGTCGCCGCCGCCACGCCCACCACGGTGACCGGGACGACGTACCGCACGGCCTTGCGCCGCCCGACGCGCAGGTCGTCTGCCTCCCCGGCGGTCGTGTTGTCGTCGGTTGCGTTCGGTGCCATGTGTGCCTTACCTCCGTCGTCGGCGGCGGCCGGTCTCTCACGTGCGAACGTCCCCACCCCGAGCCGCCATTCTCACCCGAATCGGTGAGGAGTGGTGTTTTCCGTGATGTCCATCTGACCAAATCGGAGCCGACGAAGCGTCACCCCGAGGACTCAACTCCGTGTACGCCTCCGGTATGACACCCGGGGGCGGTGGCCCGCCCGGACCCGTAGGGGTCGCGCGACGACACGGCAGGGACGGAAGCGGAGGGGGGGCCGCGGGAGAGGGGTACGGCGGTTCAGCCCGCCCGGTGCACCACCGCGTCGCACAGCTCCGTCAGCGCGGACTTCGCGTCGCACTCGGGGAGCGGGGCCAGCGCGGCGCGCGCCTCCTTGGCGTAGCGCACGGTGTCCCGGCGGGCCTGCTCCAGCGCCGGGTGGTCGCGCAGCGCGGCGACCGCCTCGGCGAGCCGGGCGTCGTCGGTGAGGTCGGAGTCGAGCAGCTCGCACAGCGCGACGTCCTCGGGGAGCCCCTGCCGGGCGGCGCGCTCCCGCAGCCGCAGCACCGGCAGCGTGGGCACGCCCTCGCGCAGGTCGGTGCCGGGCGTCTTGCCGGACTCGTGGGAGGCGGAGGCGATGTCCAGGACGTCGTCCGCCAACTGGAAGGCGACGCCGAGCCGCTCGCCGTACTGGGTGAGCACGTCGACGACCGTGTCGTCGGCGCCGGACATCATCGCGCCGAAGCGGCAGGACACCGCGACCAGCGAGCCGGTCTTGCCGCCGAGCACGTCGAGGTAGTGCTCGACCGGGTCCCGTCCGTCGACCGGTCCCGCGGTCTCCAGGATCTGGCCCGTGACGAGCCGCTCGAACGCCTCGGCCTGGACCCGTACGGCCTCGGGGCCGAGGTCGGCCAGGATGTGCGAGGCCCGCGCGAAGAGGAAGTCGCCGGTGAGGACGGCGAGGGAGTTGCCCCAGCGGGCGTTGGCGCTGGGCACCCCGCGCCGTACGGCCGCCTCGTCCATGACGTCGTCGTGGTACAGGGTCGCCAGATGGGTCAGCTCGACCACCACGGCGGACGGCACGACCCCCGGCGCGTACGGGTCGCCGAAGCGCGCCGCGAGCATCACGAGCAGCGGACGGAACCGCTTCCCGCCGGCCCGCAGGAGGTGCTGTGCGGCCTCCGTGATGAACGGAACCTCGCTCTTGGTGGCCTCGAGCAAGCCTTCCTCGACAGCCGCCAGTCCGGCCTGGACATCGGCTTCCAGAGCCTGGTCCCGCACGCTCAGCCCGAACGGCTCGACGACGGTCACGAGGGGTCTCCTGTCTGCTGGTGTCTACGGGCGATTACGCGGTTTGTCGATAGGTCTCTGCGCTCACTCAAGTCAGCGTATCCGGTCACGTTTCGATCACCGATAGCCCCCACGTCCGCCCGGGCCCGAATGCACTCGCCCGGGAGGTGCCCTGCTCAGGGCGGGCGGTGTCGGATCACGACCGATATGTTTCTGATCAGGCGATATGAAGAGACATTCACCGCAAATCCAAGGTGGGCAATACGGGGGAATGCGGAAGCCCGGCAAGGCCGTGACCCTTTACGCAGAGCATGGGCTTATTGCCCGTTTCACCCCTCTTGTGGATGCCGGTGAGTTGGCTCACTCCCCCCGATCCGGCCCTGCGGGGCGACACCCTGCGGGTACCCCCCGACTCCTCGTGCCACTCAGGCGAGTTGAGGCTTTGCGATCACAAAGGATCAAGCACCCCATAGAGCACTGATCAAGGTCAATAGGGCCGAACTGTGAATTGGCCTCTTGTTCCGGACATGTGCTCTCGCATACGTTCCCGGCCTGTCGGGCGGAACGCCGAATCCTGCCGCCGCCCGGCACCCACCGAGAACTCATGGCAGGAGCGGGGGAACCAGGTAAGTCGCCCTACCGAAATGTCCACGAAAACGGACACAACGGTACGGCTCGGGGTGAAGTCGCGTCCGTCCGGACGCGGCCGGGCAGCTCCCGCCCGAACCCGACAGCTCACCTCGCAGGCGCCGGAGAGGAACCTCGTCATGCCCGCTGCCGCTCAGCACCGCCGTACCCGCCGCACCCGTATCGCCCGCACCCTCGCCGTGGCCGCCGCCGGCGCCGGTGTGCTCGCCCTGCCGCTGGTCGGCGCGAGCACCGCGTCCGCCGCCACCTCGGCCGGCAACACGAGCACCACCGTCGCCGGGTACCCCAACAACCTGGACGGCTGGATCCGCGAATCCCTCGCGATCATGGCCGAGAAGCGCATCCCGGGCAGCTACAACGGCATCCACCGCAACATCATCCGCGAGTCGTCGGGCAACCCGGCCGCCATCAACCTGTGGGACTCCAACGCGGCCAAGGGCACCCCGTCCAAGGGCCTGCTCCAGGTGATCGACCCGACCTTCACCGCGTACCACGTGGCCGGGACCTCGTTCGACCCGTTCGACCCGGTCGCCAACATCACCGCCGCCTGCAACTACGCGGCCGCGCGCTACGGCTCGATCGACAACGTGTTCGGCGCGTACTGAGCCGACCCCCGGATTTCGGAGGCCGGTCAGGGATAGAGACGTTCGAGGACGACGGCCACGCCGTCGTCCTCGTTCGACGTCGTCACCTCGTCGGCCAGCGCCTTCAGCTCGGGGTGCGCGTTGGCCATCGCCACGCCGTGACCGGCCCACACGAACATCGGGATGTCGTTGGGCATGTCCCCGAAGGCAACGGTCTCCTCCGGGCCCACCCCGAGGTGCTCGGCGGCCAGCGCCAGGCCCGTCGCCTTGGTGATCCCGCACGGCTGGAGCTCCACCGTGCCGGGCCCCGACATGGTGACCGTGGCGAGCGAGCCCACCACCGAGCGGGCCGTCGCCGCCAACTCGTCGTCGGACAGGGCCGGATGGCGCAGCAGCACCTTGCTGATCGGCTCGCACCACAGGTCGTCCCGGGAGGCGACCCGCAGCGCCGGCAGGGTCGGGTGCGGCATCTCGTAGCCGGGCTCGATGAGGGTGAGCCCGTCGACGCCGTCCTGGTCGACGGCCGCGTACACCTGCCCGACCTCGGCCTCGATCTTGCCGAGCGCGGTCTCGGCCAACTCCCGGTCCAGGGTGACCGACCAGAGCAGACGGTTCGCGCCGGCGTCGTACAACTGCGCGCCCTGGCCGCACACCGCGAGCCCCCTGCTGTGCAGCCGGTCGAGCAACGGCCGTACGCGGGGCGCCGGTCGGCCCGTCACGACCAGATGGCGTGCGCCGGCGGCCGCCACCCGCGCGAGCGCGTCGAGCGACCGGTCGGAGAAGGTGTCGTCGCCGCGGAGCAGCGTGCCGTCCAGGTCGGTGGCGATGAGGGAGTACGCGGTGCGCGCGGCATATGCGAGGGGTGCGGCCATGATCAGAGAATACGTATCCCGCACCCGTCGGACTCGACGCGAACCGGACGTCGGCCAAGTCCGGTCCGCTTCTGCCAACTCCCCTTCCACAGTTGACCGGAGAAGCCCACGGTGCCGGTCCAGGGCCCCGGAACCGGTTTCGGCGCATCGTCGGGTACAGACCGGTTAAAGCCTTCTGCACCGGTTGGCAACAACATGCTCCGCTACCTACCGCACGCCCGGTGTGGAGCGGTACCGTCCAGGTGTCCAGGGGGGACTTGATCGGGGGGTCAGGTTGAGCAGTGGGCGCATTCGTGTGCTGGGTCCGCGGGATCTCGGCGAGGGGGAACGGGAACGCTGGCGCGCCCTGCGGGCCGCCTCGACCGCGCCCCGCAACCCGTTCATGGAACCGGAGTTCACCGACGCCGTCGGCCTGGTGCGGCCGCGCGCTCGGGTCGCGGTGGTGTACGAGGGGCGGGAGCCGGTCGGCTTCCTGCCCCATGAGCGCGGGCGCCTCGGCCGCGGCCAGGCCCTCGCCTACGGCGTCTCCGACGCGCAGGGCGCCGTACTGGCCCCGGGCCTCGGGCTGAACGCCGACGAACTGATGCGGGCCGCCTCCCTGTCCAGCTTCGCCTTCGACAACCTGGAGGCGGAACAGGGGCTGCTGGTGCCGCACGCGGCCGCCGAGTACACCGCCTATGTCATCGACGTCGAGAAGGGCTACGAGACGTACGAGTCCGTGCTGCGGGCCCAGTCTCCGAAGTTCCTCAAGACGACCCTCGCCAAGGAGCGCAGGCTCGGCCGGCAGGTCGGGGAGCTGCGGTTCGTGTTCGACGAACGCGATCCGGCGGCGCTGCGCACGCTCATGGCGTGGAAGTCCGCCCAGTACCGCAGGACCGGGCGGCGCGACCGGTTCGCACAGCCCTGGATCACCCGGCTCGTGCACACCCTGCACGAGACGCGCGCGCCGGAGTGCTCCGGCACGCTGTCCGTCCTGTACGCCGGGGACCGGCCGATCGCCGCGCACTTCGGGCTGCGGTCGTCGACCGTGCTGGCGTGCTGGTTCCCCTCGTACGACACGGAGTTCGCGAAGTACTCGCCGGGTCTGGTGCTGCATCTGCGGATGGCGGAGGCGGCGGCCGGCGCGGGCATCGGCCTGCTCGACCTGGGGCGGGGCGCGGCCGAGTACAAGGACTCGCTGAAGACCGGGGAGATCCCCGTGTTCGAGGGGGCGTGGACGCGTCCGGGGGTGGGCGCCGCGCTCTACTGGCTCGGCCGTGAACCGTCCCGGCGGGCGCACCACTTCGTACGCAGCCGGCCGCGGCTCGCGGCGACGGCGGCCCGGGTGCTGAAGGGGGCGGGGCGGCTGCGGCGGTCGTGACGGTCGGGGCGGTGACGGTGTTCGCGAACCAGGGGGGTTCATGTTCCGTGCGAGACGTGTACATGTCCGTGTGCCCGTGAGGGTGCAGGAGGAGATCGACCGGTTCCTCGGGATCGGGGCGGTGCAGATCGCCGAACTCGAACTGGGCGGCACGGGCTCGCTGCGGCCCGGCCCCGGCAGCCCGCCCGTCACGCACGGCGAGGTGTTCGTGCTGGTCAGGCGGGGCGGTCGGCCGGTGGGCACGCTGCTCGGGCGGGTGCCCGAGGGGGCCGATCCGAAGGCGGTGCTCCTCGCCCTGGCCGCCCGCGAGCACGGCGGCGGGCCGGTCGCGAGCGTCTCCGCGCTCACGGTGCCCTCCGTCACCGTCGTCGTCGCCACCCGGGAACGGTCCGGACAGCTCGCCCACGCGCTGGACTCGCTGCTCGCCCAGGACCACCCGGACTTCGAGATCGTCGTCGTGGACAACGCGCCCGTGACGGACGCGACCCGGGACCTCGTCGCCCACAAGTACGCCGAGCGCGTGCGGTACGTGACCGAGCCCGTGCCCGGCCTCGCCGTCGCGCACAACCGGGGCGTCGCGGCGGCCCGGGGCGAGGTGATCGCCTTCACCGACGACGACGTGGTCGCCGACCCGCGCTGGCTCACCGAACTCACCGCGCCCTTCGCCGCCGACCCCGGCCTCGGCTGTGCCACCGGGCTGATCCTGCCGGCCCGGCTGCGCACCCCGGCCCAGGTGCTCCTGGAGAGCCACGGCGGTTTCGCGAAGGGCTTCACCGCCCGCACCTACGACCCGTACGACCCGCCCGCCGGGGAACCCCTCTTCCCGTTCACCGCGGGCCGCTTCGGCTCCGGCGCCAACATGGCCTTCCGTACGGCGGTGCTGCGCGAGGTGGGCGGTTTCGACCCGGCGACGGGCGCGGGCACGCTCGCGCGGGGCGGCGACGACCTGTACGGGTTCGTCCGCGTCCTCGCGCAGGGCCACCGGCTGCACTACACCCCGCGGGCCCTGGTCTGGCACCACCACCGGGAGACCTGGCGCGATCTGGAGACCCAGGCGTTCGGCTACGGCGCCGGCCTCACCGCCTATCTCACGGCGGTCCTGGTCAACCGGCCCACACTGCTGCCGGCGTTCCTGGCGCGGCTGCCGCGGGGGGCGGCGTACGCGCGGACGCTCACGGCGAGCCGGAAGGCGGAGGGCGGTTCGGCGCAGGCGGACGGCGGTTCGGCGGGGGCGGGTGTGCCCGGTGGGCACGACTCGCGCACGCATGCCTGGCCGCGGCGGCTGTCGCGGTTGCAGCGGCGGGGGATGCTGTACGGGCCGGTGGGGTATCTGCGGGCGCGGCGGGCGTTGCGGGGTGTGCCGCTGGGGAGAAGCGCCTCCGCCGCCACGGCGGTCTCCTTCGCGGGTGTCTCCGTCGACGACCCGGGTGACGGATCCGTCGGCCCCCGCGAGGAGTCCCGATGAGCGCGCATCCGGCCGCGGGCGGCTCCCGTGCCATCCCGGTGTTCCTCTATCACGCCGTGATGGAGGACCCTCCGGACTGGATCGCCGAATTCACCGTCACACCCAAGCAGTTCGGCGCGCATCTGGACGCCGTCGTCGACAGCGGCCGGACGCCCGTCACCATCAGCGCGCTCGCCGACCACCTCGCGGGGCGGGCACCGCTGCCGGCGCGGCCGGTGCTGCTCACCTTCGACGACGGCTTCGCCGACCTGCCCGGGCCGACCGCCGAGGCGCTGGCCGCGCGGGACCTGTCCGCCACCGCCTACCTCACCACCGGCGCGATCACGCCGGGCGGGCGCAGTCTGCTGCCGCCCGCGCCGATGATGACGCTCACGGAGGCGGCCCGGCTGGAGCAGTCCGGCATGGAGATCGGCAGCCACACGGTCACGCACGCCCAGCTCGACACCCTCGCGCCCCGGGAGCTGACGCACGAACTGCGCAGCTCCCGCGCGGTACTTGAGGACGCCCTGGGTCACGAGGTGCGCCATCTCGCCTACCCGCACGGCTACAACAGCGGCCGGGTGCGCCGTACGGCGGCCGCCGCCGGGTACGAGACCGCCACCGCCGTACGCCACGCGCTGAGTTCGGACCACGACGAGCACCACCGCATCGCGCGGCTGATCGTGCGGCGCGGCCATACGCTCACCGAGGTCGAGGACTGGCTCGACGGCCGGGGCGCGCGGATCGCGCCGTACCGCGACAGCGCGAAGACGGTGGCGTGGCGCTGGTACCGCAGGTCCCGCGCGGTGGTGCGCGGCCCGGTCTTCGCCGGCTGAACCACCGGACTGCGTCACCCCAGAGGCTGGTTGAGGTAGGGGTCGGAGACCGCCTCGCGCAGGCCGGCCCAGGCCCGGTCTCCGGCCACCGACAGATCGCAGTGCGGGCCGGGGTCGCGGGAGTTCCACTGGAGGGCCGCCTTGACGCCCGTCAGGCCCTTGAGGACCTCCGGCACCTCGGCGTACCACTGCGCCTGCCGTTCCGGGCGGGTGGTGTCGTTCGCGGTGCCGAACTCGGAGAGCATCAGCGGTTTGCCGTCGGAGATGTTCGCGCGTATCCAGTCGTGGGTGGCCCGTTGGGTCTGCGCGAAGGAGAGCCACCCGGTGTTGTGGCAGAGGTAGTAGTTGTACTGGTTGTAGGCGACCCAGTCGACGTAGTCGTCACCGGGGTACATGCGCTTGATCAGGTCGGCGTGACCGAGATAGCCGGTGGTGATCCATGTCCACACCACGTTGGTCACGCCCAGTTCCCGGAACCGGTCGTGGAGGTGGCGGTACGCCCTGACGTAGTCCTCGGGGGTGCCGTTGTCCGGGGTGCGGGTGTCCATCTCCAGGTCGAAGGAGAGGAAGACCTTCTCGCCGTACTCCTTGACGCGCCGGGCCTGGACGTCGATGACGGACTCGTCGAGTTCGCCGTCCGCGATCTGCTTCCAGGTGGGCTGCTGTGCCGCGGTGCCGCCCCACCACTTGCTCTCCCAGGAGAGGAGCAGCAGATGGCCGTCGGCCGCGACGCGCCGCTCCTCCTCGGTCAGCAACTGCCCTTCCAGGCGCGTCCCTTGGACCAGTGACATGTCGTGGTACGTGTACACGATGTCGAGCTTGCGGCCGATCTTTCTCTCGTAGTCGCGGACCTTGCTGGACAGGTTGTCCTTGTCGTGCGGCACGAACGCCCCGAACCAGGCCCCGCAGGGCGGTTCGAGCAGTTCCGTCGGCGCGCACGGCCCGCCCGTCGCGGGGGGCCGCGACCTGATGTCCGGCCCGTCGTCCGACCCGCCCGCCACCTTGTCGTGGAAGAGGAGTGCGGCGGTGAGGACCGCGCAGAGCAGGGCGGCGAGGGCGAGTTGGAGTCGGCGGTCCGCGGGGCGGCGGGGGCCGCGGTGCGCGTGCTCGCGGGGGGCAAAAGGGTGGGGCAACCTCACAGAGCAGTACCCTTCGCAGTCCTCGTCGGGGAGGCGCGCAGCCGCGGGCAGAACGCGGCGACGGTGGTGAGCAGCGTCAGGGTCAGCAGGACCCGCTGCGCGCTGAAGGCGTGCGTGGCGATGAACACGGTGGCGACGACCAGGACGACGGCCACGCTCAGGAAGACGGTCAGCATCAGCCGCTCCAGCAGGTCGGAGTGGCGTTCGAAGGCCGGGTCCCGGCGCTCCACGGGCCCCTCGGCGGGGCGCGCGGCGAGCGCGGGCCCGCAGATTCTGACGACGGCGGCGCCCGGTCCCGCCGCCAGGAACACGATCATCGCCGCGCCCCGCAGCGCGGAGCCGTCGGGCAGCGCGAGCGCGGAGAGAGCGAGCCAGCCGCCGAACGGGGGCACCATCCGCACCACGAGTTCCTGGGGGGTCATCGGTCTGCCTCCTTCGGCTCCGGTGTTTCCGTGCCGCTCCTGAGCGCGTACGCCGATCCCGCGCTGTTGCCCGCCACCCGCTCGAACAGCGGGGAGGCGGCGACGGACCGCTCGATGCGGTCCAACTGGCCCTTGTCGAGCAGGCCGTTCATCTCCGAGTCGGCGAACTGGCCCCGGGTGAAGAGGACATAGGCGCGGCCCGGCGCCTCCACCGACGCCATGTCGCGGGCGAGGGTGGCGGCCGGTTCGCGGACGATCCGGTCGACGTGCTCACGGGCGTCGTCGAGGAACCAGTAGTGGTCCACCCGCCAGTAATCGGCGAAGGCGAGCGGGTAGTTGCGGTCGGCGGCGACGACCAGGGAGCCGTCCGGCGCCTTGTCGATCACCTGTCGTACGAGGTCGACCTCGGCCGGCGGGAAGTAGCTGATGCGGTCCTTGCCGGAGTAGCTCGGCACGAACGCGAGCGTGCCGGCGAGGAGCGCGAGCAGCGGCAGCCAGACGAACCGGCGGGGCTCGGGCCGGGTGCCCTGTGCCTCGACGGCGGTCAGGGTGCGTGCCTGGGGCAGCAGGGCCGCCGCGGCGAAGAAGGCGGCGCCGGGCAGCATGAACATCAGCACCCGGAAGATCATCTCGCTGCCGTAGCTGCTCGCCGCGAACATCGGAAGCGGGGCCAGGGCGAGCAGCAGCAGCGGCAGGGCGCGGTGCCGCAGCACCGGCTGGCGCAGGGCGCCGACCGCGGCGAGCAGCAGCACCGAGGCCGACAGGAGCCGGGCCACCCAGGACGTCGTCACCGCTCCGGTGCCGGTGGGGGTCGCGCCGTATCCGGTCGCGACGTTGCCCCCGATGTCGCCGATGGAGCGGAGCATGTCGGGCATCGTGGCGGACAGGAAGGGCAGCGCGGCGGTGAGACACCAGGCCAGGAAGATCACGGCGGTGGTGATCAGGGGGACCTTGTCGCGGTAGTGGCGGGCGAAGAACAGGACGGCGAGCGAGACCACGAGCATGCCCGGGGTGAGCTGGTGCGAGATGACGACGGCGACGACGAGGAGGGTGAGCAGGACCGTCCAGACGGCCTGGCGAGGGCCGCCGGCCTTCCCGCTCGTACTGGTGGCGGCGCTGGTGCCGCCTGCGTATCGGCGCAGGACGATCGCGAGGATGCCGAGGTGCAGGGCGAAGGCCACGGACTGGGGCGAGAAGTAGTCCTGGCCGACCCAGTTGGCGACGGAGAAGATCCACACCGCCAGCCAGACCAGCCGCCGGTCCTCGGTGAAGGTGCGGTACATCAGCAGCAGCGGGAGCAGCAGCATCAGGCTGGAGACCAGCGGCCACCACGCCATGAACTGCGCGGCGGAGTCCACCCCGAGCAGCTTCACCAGCGCGGCCTGCGCGGCGAAGAAGCCGGGCCACTGGTCGTAGACGGCCATGTCGCCGACGACGTCCGCGCTCTGGAGCCGGCCCGCGGTCAGCAGATGGTCGATGACCGCGTCGTGCTTCCACGCCCACGCGTACAGCGGGGTCGGGTAGACCACGGCCTGGGTGGCGCGCTCCATCACCAGCAGCCCGACGACGTACGCCGGTGCCCAGGCCGGGTGGCGGTACGGTCCGCGCAGGGTGAGCCAGAAGCCGGCCGTGAGCAGCGCCAGCCCGGCCCAGAACGCCGGGTGCAGGGCGCCGACCAGGCCGAAGTCACCGAGGCCGGAGACGTCGGTGTGGGTCACCGCGTAGCCCCACAGGGCGAGCGAGGCGAGCAGTGCGGCGGCGGGCCACAGCGCGGAGGAGCGCCACGGCCGGGCGGGCGGCAGGTCGGAGAGGTCCGTCACCGGCTCACCTCCTGCCGGGCCGTGGGGCTCTTCGGTGACCGTGGTGCCGTGGCCCGGTACGGGCTCCGGTTCGGATCTCTCCGTGGGTGTGGCTGGCGGACGCACGACGGTTCCCCCCTGGCGGTTCGGCTCTGAAGCGTGATCAGTCGCGGGTGCGGGTGCGGGTGCCGGGTCTGCCGTCCACGGACGAGACGAGGGGTTCCTGCGCGGCAGGTGTCTCGGGTGGACGGTGTGGATCCCGGCCGGGCTCCGCCGACGGCTCGGCACGGTGGAGCGACAGGAGCAGGACGAGCAGGGACAGCAGAAGGAGCAGGGGCAGGGCGACGGGGGCGAGCGCCTCGCGCCCCGCCCAGCTCCCCACGGCGGCGAGGAGGACGGCCCCCCAGCGCGCCTCCCACGACAGGCGGCCGCCCATCCTCCCGGGCAACCGCTCGTCCAGCCGGGCGAGCAGCCGCCAGAACGCGACGAGCGACAGCAGCAGACAGACGGGCGGCACCCAGCGCAGCAACGGCTCGGGCCCGGGCAGGCCCAGCGTCTGCGCGAAGAAATCGGCGGTCCGGGTGGAGAACGTCCCGTGGAGGGCGGTCGGTTCCCGTCCGAACGCCACCGGTACGGCGTACAGCGCCAGGACGACGGCGGCCAGCGCGGTGCCCGGCAGCCACGGCTCCTGACGCACGGACAGGGTCACGGCGGCGACGAACAGCACGAGCAGCGCCGTACCGGCGACGAGGGCCGGAACGGGCAGCCGGGTGAGCAACTCCCGTCCCTCCAGCGGCCGGGCGAGGCTCTCCGGGACCCCGCCGAGCCACGGCAGCCCGCGCAGCGCCCAGCCGAAGGCCGCGGCGGCCGCGCCGAGCAGCACCCACAGCGCGGCGCGCAACGGCCGCTGCCACCGCTCGGACCACGGGCCGTTCCCCGCGTAGGCGGGCGCGGGTTCCCGTGATCCGGCGGCGGGCCCGCCCTGCCGCTGCGGATGCGGACTCGGCTGCGGACTCGGCCGGACGATCACCGCGAGGGTGTCCGCCTCCAGCGCCTCCCGCTCATAGCCGGGGCGCCCTATGAACAGCGCGACCGTGTCCTGATCGGCCGCCCCCCGCTCGTGCGCGGCCCGGCGGGCCCAGGTGGTGCCGTACCCGGCGGTGGCGTTGAGCCGCGCCCCGCCGGTGCCGTACGACGTCTTGGTGCCGTACGTCGTCTTGGTGTCGTACGGCGTCTCGCTGTCGTACGACGTCTCGGTGCCGGCGTCGGTCGCGGCGGGCACCCGGTCGGCCGGCACCGCCGGCACGCCGTCGCTCGCGCGCAGCGCCCTGCGCAGTCCCACCACCGACACCACGGCGATCAGCGTCATGCTCAGCAGCACCGCCCAGCCCGCGCCCGCGATCCCGGTCGAGCCGAAGAGCAGCGCCGCGCTGCCCAGCACCAGCGTGCACATGGTGCCCTGGAGCGCGGCGAGCACCCCGGTGCGGCCCTGCACCCGCAGCACCCCGATGTACAACTCGACCACGACCCGGGGCAGCGCCCCGGCGGCCAGCAGGCGCAGCACGGTGGTGCCGTGCTCGGCGTAGTCCTCGTCGAACGGGGTCAGGATCTGCGGCGCGAACAGCACCAGCACCAGCACCACCGGCACCAGCAGCAGCGTCATCCGGCGCAGCGCCCCGCGCACTCCGTCGGCGAGGTGGCGCGGGTCGTGCGAGGCGTGCGCGGTGAGCGAGGAGGCCATGTTGATGGCCATGAACTCCATGGTGCCGCCGACCGTGTAGGCCACGTAGAAGTAGCCGTTCTCGGCGGCGCTGAAGCGGACGGCGACCATCACCGGAAGCAGGTTGATCATGGCCAGGCTGAACAGGGCGCCCAGGGAGTCCCCGGCCAGGAAGCGGCCCATCTCGCGCAGCCGGGGCGGCTCCAGGTCGCGGTCGGCGGCGGCCTGGCGCGGGATCAGCCGGCGGAAGATCAGCCAGCCGAGCGGCAGGGTCGAGAACGCGATCGCGGCGGCCCAGGACACGAAGATGCCGAGCACCGGCAGCACGGTGGCGAAGACGATCAGCAGGACCAGCTTGCCGATCGAGAACACCGCGTTGCCGATCGGCACCCAGCCCGATCTGCGCAGCCCGGTCAGCACCCCGTCCTGGAGGGTGAGCAGCGCCCACGCCACACAGGCGACGACGAACGCGGCCCCCGCCAGCGGTGTGCCCAACGGTGCGTACGAGGCGCCCCACAGGTCGAGGGTGAGCAGGAAGACGACCGCGGCGACGGCCACGACCACCGAACTCGCCGCGTACGCCCGCCACACCAGCGAGCCGGTACGGCGTCCCGCGCGCGGGACGAAGCGGACGACGGCGCCGATCATCGTGGTCGCCGTGATGCTGGCGAGCAGGCGCATCGCGGCGATCGCGGCGGATCCCTGGCCGACGGCCTCCTCCGTGTAGTAGCGGGCGGCCACCAGCCAGAACCCGAGGCCCAGCACGGCGGAGACACCGGTGCTGAGCATCAGGAAGTAGGCGTTCCTGAACAGGGAGTCCGAACCGCGGCCGCCGTCGTCCGGCTCCGGGCCGGTCGTCTCCTTTCCGGCGGGCGGCGCCGGGCACCCGGGAGCCTCGATCTCGGCCTGCGTCACGGCCCGCTTCTCGGCCTGTGTCTCGGCGTGGGTCTCAGCCACGGGTCGGTCCCAGCCCTCCCGGTACCTCGGCCGGCCGTGCCTTGGACTCGTCCAGCGCCTCGACGACCTCCCGGGCCCGCAGCGGGTCCACGGGCAGGGCGTGCCGGGCGAACCAGCGGGCGCCGGCCGGATCGGGCGAGGGGTCGGTGAAACCGTCGCCCGCGTAGTCGTCCAGCGGCGGGTCGTAGAGGTACCCGACGACGATGCCCCGCCGCGCGAGCGCCGCCCGCGCCGCGTCCCGGTCCTCGACGAACAGCGGCACCCTGAACAGCGGTTGGGCGCGGACGGGACCGACCGGGCTGTGCGGTCTGGCCCAGGGCGTCGACAGCAGCCGTTCCGTGCCGGCCTGGCAGGCGGCCAGCACCGCGTCCAGCCGGTCGAGCCTGCGCCGGATGCGCCCCAGGCGCAGCGGTCCGGCGCGCAGCCGGTAGTCGTGCATGTCGACCCTGACCCAGGAGTCGTACGCGGTGAGGTCCGGGGCCGCGCCGGCGGCACGGGCCAGTTCCCCCGGGCGCAGCGGCATCCGGATCTCCTCGCGCTCCATCAGCCCGAGCAGCCGCATCGTGGCCCACGCGGCCCGCCGCAGCCGCAGCCCCCGTACGGCCGCCTCCGCGTACGGGCGGACGGTGTAGGCGAGTTCCGCGGTGAGCCGGCCGGGCAGCAGCAGGTCCTCGCAGGTCTTCTCCAGGGCGTCGCGCAGCCCCGGGTCGGCGAAGGAGAGGAAGCCCCCGGCCTTGGCGCCGACGTGCTTGGACAGGCTGAAGACGGAGGCGTCGCCCCAGGCCCCGACCGGACGGCCGCCGACCTCGCTGCCGATCGCGTGGGCGCCGTCCTCGAACAGCGGGATGCCCAGCGCGTCGCACTTGTCCCGCAGGCGCGGGGCGTCGTCCGGGTTGCCGTACAGGTTGGTGGTGAGGACCGCGGAGAGCGAGCCCCAGACCTCGTCGGGGACGGCGTCGACGTCGATCGACGCGTCCAGCGGGTTCAGCGGCGCCTGCACGGGTCTGAGGCCCGCCGCGAGCACCACGAAGAAGATCACGTCGTCGTTGACCGGCGACATCAGTACCCGTCCGCCGGGCGGGCACCAGTGGCGCAGGGCCACGAACAGCCCGAATCTGCACGACGGTACGTACACGCACTGCCGGCCGAGTCTGCCGCGCATGGTCTCTTCCAGCCGATCCGGCCGTGCACCACGACGCGCCGACCCGAGGCCGGCCTCCCCAATGGCCATCCGCCCCCCAGGTGTGCCGTGGGACAGCCCCCTCCCCGAGGCGGTCCGGCACCCGCTCAGAGTGTCCCTGTTCGCACCGCTCCGTCAAGATTGCGGGCCATTTCGAGGGCGACTTCCGGTAGGCGTACGGAAGCGGAGAGCCAGCGCCGACGGCCCCGCGGCGGGCCCGGAAACCCGCCGCTTCCGGTCCGCCCCGTGCCACTTCGCCGAGGTCGGACGTAACGTGTGCCGCGGCCCGGCGCACCGGCCCGGCCGGCGCAGCACACCCCGCACCACCCCCAGCACGACCCGCACCACCCCATGCAGTACGAAAGAACGTACGAAGCAACGTACGAGCGAGCGCGCGTACCGGCGCACGAAAGAGAGGCAGCACCCCATGCCCCCCTTCGACCTCCCCGAGGGCGACCCCTTCGGCCCGCACAACCTTCCGTACGGCGTCTTCTCCCTGCCCGGCGCCTCGGAGCGGACCGTCGGCGTCCGGCTCGGCGACCAGGTCCTCGACGCGGCCGCGGCGGCCCGCGCGCTGGGCTCGCCGCACGCCGCGCTCCTCGCGCGCCCCACGCTCAACCCCCTGCTGGCGGCGGGCCGTACGACCTGGTCGGAGGTACGGCGGTCGCTGACGGAGGCGGTGACCGACCCCGCGCACCGCGCCACCGTCGAACCCTTCTTCCACCCCCTGTCGGCCGTGACCCTGCATCTGCCCTTCGAGGTCGCCGACTACGTCGACTTCTACTCCTCCGAGCATCACGCCCGGAACGCCGGCGCGATCTTCCGCCCCGACGGCGGCGACACCCTGCTGCCCAACTGGAAGCATCTGCCGATCGGTTACCACGGCCGCGCCGGCACGGTCGTCGTCTCCGGCACGGAGATCGTGCGGCCCTCGGGGCAGCGCAAGGCGCCCACCGACGCGGCGCCCGTCTTCGGCCCGTCCGTACGGCTCGACATCGAGGCCGAGGTCGGCTTCGTCGTCGGCGTCCCCTCGGCGCACGGCACACCGGTCGCGCTGGGCGACTTCCGTGAGCACGTCTTCGGGCTCACCCTGCTCAACGACTGGTCGGCCCGCGACATCCAGGCGTGGGAGTACGTCCCGCTCGGCCCGTTCCTCGCCAAGTCCTTCGCCACCTCGGTCTCGGCGTGGATCACCCCGCTGGAGGCCCTGGAGGACGCCCGGGTGACGCCGCCCGAGCGCACCCACCCGCTGCTGCCGTACCTGGACGACGCGGCCACCGAGCCCGCCGGCTACGACCTGCGCATCTCCGTCGCCCTCAACGGTCATGTCGTCTCCGAGCCGCCCTTCTCCTCCATGTACTGGACGGCCGCCCAGCAGCTCGCCCACATGACGGTCAACGGCGCCTCCCTGCGCACCGGCGACCTGTACGGGTCGGGCACGGTCAGCGGCCCGCACGAGCACGAGCGCGGCTCCCTCCTGGAGCTGACCTGGAACGGCCGCGACCCGCTCGAACTCCCCGACGGCAAGCGCGCGTTCCTGGAGGACGGCGATGTCGTCACCCTGTCGGCCTGGGCCCCGGGACCGGGCGGGGTGCGCGTCGGCCTGGGCGAGGTGAGCGGACGGATCACGGCGGGCTGACACCGCCGACGGCACCGGCGGCTGGGCTGGTGGCGGCACCGGGCGGGGGGACGCCGCTCCCGTGCCGTCCCGCACGGCGATGCGACAGCCTGCTGTCAGCGGGCTGACTCCGGCCGGGCCCGCCGTCATACTGGCGGCGGGCCCGGTCCTCGTGCCGGTCCCGCCGCCCGCCGGCACCGGCACGCGATCCCGGCGTGCGGACCCGTAACTTCGTCCTCGCCCGCCGACCAGGATCCGGAGCCCCCGGCATGACCGTCTGCCTGCTCCTGCTGAGCGTCGTCGCCCTGACGGCCGCCGTGCCGGTCCCGCGCGCGCTGACCCGGGCCGCCTGGCCGGAACGGGAGCCGGTGGTCGGGCTGTGGGTGTGGCAGTGCCTGGTCGCCACGGTCCTGCTGTGCTGTCTGACCGCGCTGGTGCTGGGCGCCGCCGCCGTCTTCCACACCGTCCGCACGCGGGTGTTCGCCCCGGCGCCGCCCGCCGTGACGGAGGCGTACGGCCTCTCCGCGAACTCCCCCTGGGCCGTGGCCCTGACCCTGGCGCTGGCCTGCGGGGCCGCCTGGACGACGGCGATGCTGGCCCGCGAACTGGTCGAGGCCCGCCGTCGGCGCGTTCTGGCCCGTACCCACCTGCGGGAACGCGCCCCCGACCTGCCGGGCGGACTGCCGTCCGGCCGGGGCCCGCTGCTGGTGCTGGAGGACGAGTACCCCGACGCCTGGTGGATGCCCGGCCATCCGCCCCGGCTCATCGTGACCACCGGCGCCCTGCACCGCCTGACCTCCCACCAGGTGGACGCCGTCCTCACCCATGAGCGGGGCCATGCCCGCGCCCACCACGACTGGCTGCTCCACCTGTCCACCGCCCTCGCCACCGGCTTCCCCCGGGTTCCGCTCTTCGCCCACTTCTGCGAGCAGACCCACCGTCTGGTCGAACTCGCCGCGGACGACACCGCGTCGCGGCGCTGCGGTCACCTGACCACCGCGCTCGCCCTGATCGAGCTGAACCAGCACCGGGGCGTCCTGTCCTGCGCCTCCAGCCACCGGCTCCTCGGCGAACGGGTCGACCGGCTCCTCCAGCCGTCCCCGCGCCTGCCGCGCCGTCACCGCGCCCTGACGACGACGGCGGCCGCGCTGGTCCCGCTGCTGCCCCTGCTGATCACCTTCGCGCCGGGTCTGACCGCCCTCACCTGAGGCCCGCCAGAGTCGCCAGGCGGTGGCAGATGTCACCCAAGCGACCGGAAAACCCCAGGTCAACCGCCCACCTGACGCCTCAGGGACTGGCGCAACACTTCCGCAACACCACTATCCCTACCGGATAGATATGGTCCGTCCATGCCGCCCACCGACCGCATCCGCGACCACGCCGGACAAGGCGCGACCACCGTCGCCGCCCACCGCGCGCGGCGCCGGCTGCGTGCCGACGCGGCCCGTCAGCTCGCCGATCTGCTCCGCCGCCAACTGCTCACCGGCGGCTTCCCGGACGGCACGCTCCCCCATGAGTCGACCCTCGCCGCCGAGTACCGGGCCTCCCGCAACACCGTGCGCCAGGCCCTCGACCTGCTGCGTGCCGAAGGGCTGGTGGAACGGCTGCCCGGCGTCGGCACCGTGGTGGTCGCCGAGAAGTACCCGCACGGCCTGGACCGGCTGATGGGGCTCGCGGAGACCCTGCGCGAACACGGCCGTGTCACCAACGAGGTCCGCACCATGGGCCCCGTCGCCGCGCCCGCCCCGGTCGCCGACCGCCTCCGGGTGCCCGCCGGGTCCGACGTCCTCTACATCGAACGGCTGCGCCGCCTCAACGGCCTGCCCCTCTCCCTCGACCTCACCTACATCCCGCTCGACATCGGTGCCGCCCTGCTCGGCGCCGATCTGGAGAACAACGACGTCTTCCGCCTCCTGGAGGCCCTCACCGGCCAGGGCCTCGGCCACGCCGAGATCACCTTGGAGGCGGTGAACGCGGACGCCAACTCCGCCGCCGTGCTCGAAGCGCCGCGCGGCGCCGCCGTCCTCATGCTGGAACGCCTCACCCACCTCGCCGACGGCCGCCCCGTCGACCTGGAGTTCATCCGCTTCCGCGGCGACCGCATCTCGATGAGCGGCCTCCTGCACCGCTCCCTCTGATTCCACCCGCGTCGTCGGGACTTTCCTGGAGACAGCCATGGCCTTGGTGCCCCAGCGGGCCGACGTGCCCGTGACCATCGACGAGTCGAAGTGCATCGACGGCTGCACGCTCTGTGTGGACATGTGCCCGCTGGACTCCCTCGCCATCGACGAGAGCAACGGCAAGGCGTACATGCACGTCGACGAGTGCTGGTACTGCGGCCCGTGCGCGGCCCGCTGTCCCACCGGAGCCGTCACGGTCAACATGCCCTACCTGCTCCGGTGAAAGGCCCGAACCCCATGAAACTCCTCGTCGAACGCCCCGTGAAACGCCAGACGCTCACCGCCGCCGGTGCGGCCGCCCTGCTCCTCCTGCCGCTCACCGCCTGCGGCGGCAGCGCCGAGGCCGGTGACGGCTCCACGGTCACCGTGACCGTCGGCTACCAGTCCAAGACCATCAACACCGTCACGGCCGGCACCCTCCTGCGCTCCCTCGGCTACTTCGAGAAACAGCTCGGCGCCCTGGGCGACGGCGTCACGTACAAGGTGGACTGGCAGGACTACGCCACCGGCGCCCCGATCACCGCGCAGATGACCGCCGGGAAGATCGACATCGGCTCGATGGGCGACTTCCCGCTGCTCATCAACGCCGCCCGCGGCAAGCAGCTCGGCAAGCCCACCCACCTGGTCTCGGTCACCGGCTACAACCTGCGCGGCGGCCTCAACACCATCGTCACCGCGCCGGGCTCCGAGCTGACGTCCCTCAAGGACCTGAAGGGCAAGAAGGTGTCCACGAGCGTCGGTTCGGCGGCCGACGGCACCCTCGTCCGCGCCCTCCAGCGCGCCGGCATCGACCCCGTCGACGGCATCGAGAAACTCAACCAGCAGCCCGCCGTGGGTGCTTCCGCGCTGTCCGCCGGAAGCGCCGACGCGCTCTCGCAGTTCGTCGCCTGGCCCGGCCTGCTCGCCTTCCAGGGCAAGGCGAAGGCCCTGTACGACGGCGCCCAGTTGGACCTGCCGACCTTCCACGGCGTCACCGCCCGCGAGGACTTCGCGACGAAGCGCCCCGCCGTCCTGGAGGCGTTCCTCAAGGCCCAGGCGCAGGCCACCGCCTATCTCGACGAGCACCCGGTGGCCGCCGCCGAGAGCGTCGCGAAGGCGACCGGCCTGCCCGCCGAGGTCGTCTACCTCTACAACGGCGCGCACGGCATCTCCACCTTCGACCCCACCGTCAAGCCCCAACTGGTCGCCGCCCTCAAGGAGGACGTGTCCGTCCTCAAGGCGGCGAAGCTCACCGGCGACATCGACGTGGACGCGTTCGTCGACGACCGGTACGTGAAGCGGGCGCTCGGCGCGTCGTACGCCGAGCGGCTCGCCGCCACGCCCCCGCCGGCCGCGAGCGAGGTGTGGCCGAAGGGCGCCACCGAGACCCGGACCTTCACCACCCCCGCCGGTCTGCTCGCCCATGTCGCCGGACACGAGGACGGCATCCGCGCCGCGTACGTCCCCGACGCCACCACCGGCACCCTGTGGTTCGCCGACCGGGCCGTCTGGGTCGCCGACGGCGAGAACCTGCTGCCGTTCGTCGCCCCGGCCACCGCGCGGGCGTACGTCGACACCCACGGCGGCGCGCGCGTCGTCACGTACGCCGACGCGCTGGAGCTGGCGTCATGAGCCGGTACGCGCTGCGCGCCGCCTCCGTGGCCGCCGCGCTCGGCCTGTGGCAGCTCCTGACCGGTCTGGACGTCGACCTCTGGCTGCGCTTCTCGCAATTCCCCACCGTCGCCGACATCGCCCGTGCCTTCGCCGGCCGGCTGGCCGGTGACGACTACTGGACCGACCTCACCGACAGCCTGACCCGGATCCTCACCGGCTTCCTGCTCGCCGCCGTCCTCGGGGTGGCCACCGGCGTGCTGGTGGCGCGCTCGCGGCTCGCCGAGGATCTGCTCGGCACGGTCCTGGAAGTGGTCCGTCCCGTCCCCGCCATCGCGCTGGTGCCCGTCGCGATCCTCCTCTTCCCCTCCAACGAACAAGGCATCGTCTTCATCACCTTCACCGCCGCCTTCTTCCCGGTGCTGGTCTCGACCCGGCACGCGGTCCGCGCGCTGAACCCCGTCTGGGAGGAGGCCGTGAGCACGCTCGGCGGCGGCCGGTGGCGGATCCTCGGCTCGGTCGTCCTGCCGGGCGCGCTGCCCGGCATCTTCGGCGGCCTGTCCGTGGGCATCGGCGTGTCGTGGATCTGTGTGATCTCCGCCGAGATGATCTCCGGCCAGTACGGCGTCGGCTACCGCACCTGGCAGGACTACACCGTCGTCGACTACCCCGGTGTGTTCGTCGGCATGGTCACCATCGGCGTCCTCGGCTGGCTCACCTCCACGGCGGTGGAACTCCTCGGCCGCCGCCTCACCCACTGGCTGCCGCGCACCTCCTACGTCCCCGGCCCCCGCGCCCCGCGCCGGGCGCCCGGTGCCGCCGTCCCCTCCCCCGCACCGGCCGGCTCCGCGCCGGAGAAGGGCGTCCCCCATGACCAGCTCGTCTGACGTCCACCCGGCCGAGGCCCGCCCCACCGGCACCAGCACCGGCACCGGCGCGGCCGAGGCGGCCGGTGACCGCCCGCCGTCCCGGCCCGGCGCGCGTCTCACGCTGCGCGGCGCCACGCTCGGCCGCCCCGGCGCACCCGTACTGCACGACGTCGACCTCGACGTGGCCCCCGGCGAGATCCTCACCGTCGTCGGCCCGTCCGGCTGCGGCAAGTCCACCCTGCTGCGCACCCTGGCCGGACTGCTGGCGCCGCTCGCCGGGGAGGTCACCCAGGACGCGCGGGCGCTGACCGGGCCCGGCGCCGACCGTGCGCTGGTCTTCCAGGAGGACGCGCTGCTGCCCTGGCGCACCCTGCGGGCGAACGTCGAACTCCCGCTCGCCATCCGCCGGCTGCCGCGCGCCGAACGCCGCGCCCAGGCCGAGTCATGGCTGTCCCGGGTCGGACTCGCCGAGCACACGCGGAGGTTGCCGCACCGTGTCTCCGGTGGCCAGCGCCAGCGCGCCCAGCTCGCCCGCGCCCTGGCGGGAGCGCCCCGCGCCGTCCTCATGGACGAACCCTTCGGCGCCCTCGACCCACAGACCCGGGCCGGCATGCAGGACCTGCTGGTCGAGGTGTTGCGCGGGACCGGCGCGACCGTCGTGTTCGTCACCCACGACGTGGACGAGGCCCTGTTCCTCGGCGACCGCGTCGCCCTCCTCGGCGCGGGCCGACTCACCGCCGTACGGGACGTGCCGCGGCCGCGGGAGCGCGGTGCGCACGACGATCCCGCGCGGGTGGCGCTACGGCGCGACGTCCTGACCTCACCGGGCACGAGCCTTGGAGACCCGGGCACATGAAGACCGACCGTTCGCGCACCGAGCATCCGAAAGGCACCCCGGTGGACACCCCCCTCCCGATCCCCGCGCTCGGCGACGCCGAGGAGCTGACCTGCGACGTGCTCGTCATCGGCGGCGGCACCGCCGGCACGATGGCGGCCCTGACCGCCGCCGAGCACGGTGCGGACGTGCTGCTCCTGGAGAAGGCCCACGTCCGGCACTCGGGCGCGCTCGCCATGGGCATGGACGGCGTCAACAACGCGGTCGTCCCCGGCCGCGCCGAGCCCGACGACTACGTCGCCGAGATCACCCGCGCCAACGACGGCATCGTCGACCAGTCCACCGTCCGCCAGACCGCCACCCGGGGCTTCGCCATGGTGCAGCGGCTGGAGTCGTACGGCGTGAAGTTCGAGAAGGACGAGCACGGCGAGTACGCGGTCCGCCAGGTGCACCGCTCCGGCTCGTACGTGCTGCCGATGCCGGAGGGCAAGGACGTCAAGAAGGTCCTCTACCGGCAGTTGCGGCGGCGGGAGATGCGGGAGCGGATCCGCATCGAGAACCGGGTGATGCCGGTACGGGTGCTGACCGCCGGGGGGCGGGCCGTGGGCGCGGCGGGCTTCCACACGCGCACGGGCGCCTTCGTCACCGTCCGCGCGGGTGCCGTGATCCTCGCGACCGGCGCCTGCGGCCGCCTGGGGCTGCCCGCCTCCGGCTACCTGTACGGCACGTACGAGAACCCCACCAACGCCGGTGACGGCTACGCGATGGCCTACCACGCGGGCGCCGAACTGACCGGCATCGAGTGCTTCCAGATCAACCCGCTGATCAAGGACTACAACGGCCCGGCCTGCGCGTACGTCGCCAACCCGTTCGGCGGCTACCAGGTCAACCGGCACGGTGAGCGCTTCGTCGACTCCGACTACTGGTCGGGCCAGATGATGGCGGAGTTCGCCGCCGAGGTCGCCTCCGACCGGGGCCCGGTCTACCTGAAGCTGAGCCATCTCCCGGAGGAGTCGGTCTCCGCCCTGGAGTCGATCCTGCACTCCACCGAACGCCCCACGCGCGGCACCTTCCACTCCGGCCGCGGGCACGACTACCGCACCCACGACATCGAGATGCACATCTCCGAGATCGGCCTGTGCGGCGGCCACTCCGCCTCGGGCGTACGGGTCGACGACCACGCCCGGACGACCGTCCCCCGGCTGTACGCGGCCGGGGACCTGGCCTGTGTCCCGCACAACTACATGATCGGCGCGTTCGTCTTCGGCGAGCTGGCCGGCGCCGACGCGGCACGGTACGCGCCGTACGCCGGTGAGCTGCCGGCCGAGCAGCTCCGGGAGGCGCACGAGCTGATCTACCACCCGCTGCGCCATCCGCAGGGCCCGCCGCAGCCCCAGGTCGAGTACAAGCTGCGCCGCTTCGTGAACGACTACGTGGCTCCGCCGAAGTCCGGTGCGCGGCTGTCCCTCGCCCTGGAGGCGTTCGAGCGGATGCGCGACGACATCGCGGCGATGGGCGCCACCACCGCGCACGAGCTGATGCGGTGTGCGGAGGTCACTTTCATCCGCGACTGCGCGGAGATGGCCGCGCGCGCCTCCCTGGCCCGCACGGAGTCCCGCTGGGGCCTCTACCACGACCGTCTCGACCATCCGGCGCGCGACGACGCGTCCTGGTTCCACCACCTCGATCTGCACAAGTCCCCCTCCGGTGCGATGGAGTTCACGGCCCGTCCCGTGGCTCCCTATCTGGTTCCGGTGGACGAGTTCGCCCCCGTCGGCGGCCCGTCCCGGCGGCTCGGGGAGGTCCACCCCGAGGACGTGGCGACCGCCGGATCGCGGGACCTGGCCCCGGTGGCCTCGGGACCGACATCCGTGCAAGCCGCGGTTCCCGCCCGCACCGACAGCCCGCGCACGGACACCTCCCCTCGCCTCCTCGAACTGCTCACCCTCGCCGAGGAGGAACCCGAACTCGCCCTCGTCGAGCCGTACTTGACCGACCCCGACCCCGCGGTGCGGCGGACCGCGGTGGCCGTCCTCACCGAGACCCTGCCGCCCGGCACCGGGCAGGCCCTGGCCGGTGCGCTCACCGACCCCGACGGCGAGGTGCGCGCGGCGGCGGCCGCCTCGCTGCGCGAGCTGGTGGAGACCCTCCCGCCCGAGCCCGCCCTGCGGGACGCCCTGGCGGCCGCGCTCGCCGAGCCCGACCCGGTCGTGCGCGCCGCCGCCCTCGATGTGCTGCGCGCCCTGCGCCTGGGCGACGCCGTGCTGTTCGCCGGTCCGCTGGACGATCCGGACGTCACCGTCCGGATCGAGGCGGTCCGCGCGCTGGTGTCGGTCGACGCGGTCGAACCGCTGGCCGGGGCCGCGGACGACGCCTCCCGGGAAGTCCGGGTGAGCGTGGCCAAGGCCCTGGCCGCGGTCGCCTCGGCGGCGCTCGCGCCGGGCGCCCGGGAGCTGCTCTCGGGCGCCCTGGACCGGCTCGGCGAGGACCCGGACGCGCTGGTCCGCGGTGCCGCCCTCGGCGCGCTGGCCTCGGCCGGCTGCCCGGCGCCGCTCGCCCGGCGGGCCGTCGCCGCGCTCACCGACCCGGCCTGGCAGGTCCGGGTCGGCGCCGCCACCGCGCTGTCCGTCGCGGACCCCGGCACGGCCGTCCCGGTCCTCGCCAAGGCGCTGGCCGACACGAACGCCGACGTCCGCAAGGCCGCCGTCCTGGCGCTCACCCGGCATCGCGCCGCCGGCGACGCCCGCGCCGCGCTGGCCACGGCGACGACGGACTCGGACGCGGACGTCAGGGCGTACGCGAGCCGGGCGCTGTGAGACGGGCGCGGTGAGGCGCGCTCAGCGGGTCTCGCCTCATGGCCGGCCCTATATCCAGTCCTCGGGCTCCGGCTCCGCGTCCATCTCCGGCCAGTGGTCCTCGGCTCCCCCGGCGGCGCCGGTCGCCGAGGCCGCCTCAGCGGGCGCCGCCCCCGGCGCGTCCCCGAGCCCGGCCAGCACCGCCAGCACGCCCTCCCCGTAGGTCGCGAGCTTCTTCTCGCCGACCCCGCCGATCCCGCCGAGCTGGGCCACCGAGGTGGGCCAGGCCGTGGCGATCTCCCGGAGGGTGGCGTCGTGGAAGATGACGTACGCCGGGACGCCCTGCTCACGGGCCTGTTCGGCGCGCCAGGCGCGCAGGGCCTCGAACGCCGGGAGCAGTTCCGCGGGCAGCTCGGCCACCGCGGCCTTGGTCTTGCCCCGGCCGGAGGACGAGGAGCCGGACGCCTTGGACGCCGCCGGCCGCTTGGGCTCCTTGCGCAGCGGGACCTCCCGCTCGCGCCGCAGCACCTCGCCGCTGGCCTCGGTCAGCACCAGCGTGCCGTACTCGCCCTCGACCGCGAGCAGCCCCTGGGCCAGCAACTGCCGTACGACGCCGCGCCATTCGCCCTCTTCGAGGTCCTGGCCGATGCCGAACACGGAGAGCTGGTCGTGGTCGAACTGGATCACCTTGGCGGTGCGCCGCCCGAGCAGGATGTCGACGATCTGGACGGCGCCGAACTTCTGCCCGCGCTCCCGCTGGAGCCGTACGACGGTCGACAGCACCTTCTGGGCGGCGATGGTGCCGTCCCAGGTCTGCGGGGGTGTGAGGCAGGTGTCGCAGTTGCCGCAGCCGGCCGGGTCGGGTTCCTGGCCGAAGTAGGCGAGGAGCTGGCCCCGGCGGCAGCGGGCGGTCTCGCACAGCGCGAGCATCGAGTCCAGGTGCGCGGCGGACCGCCGCCGGAACGCCTCGTCGCCGTCACCGGTCTGGATCAGCTTGCGCTGCTGGATGACGTCGTTGAGGCCGTAGGCCATCCAGGCCGTGGAGGGCAGTCCGTCCCGGCCCGCGCGGCCGGTCTCCTGGTAGTAGCCCTCGATCGACTTGGGCAGGTCGAGATGGGCGACGAACCGCACGTCGGGTTTGTCGATGCCCATGCCGAAGGCGATGGTCGCGCAGACGATCAGGCCGTCCTCGCGCAGGAAGCGGGACTGGTGGGCGGCGCGGGTGCCCGCGTCGAGGCCCGCGTGGTAGGGCACGGCCTCCACGCCGTTGCGGGAGAGGAACTCGGCGGTCTTCTCCACGGAGTTGCGCGAGAGGCAGTACACGATGCCCGCGTCGCCCGCGTGCTCCTCCCGCAGGAAGCTCAGCAACTGCTTCTTGGGGTCGGCCTTGGGCACGATCCGGTACTGGATGTTGGGCCGGTCGAAGCTGGCCACGAAGTGCCGGGCGGCCGGCATGCCGAGCCGCTGGGTGATCTCCTGGTGCGTGGCGTGCGTGGCCGTGGCCGTGAGGGCGATCCTCGGGACGTCGGGCCAGCGCTCGCCGAGCACGGACAGGGTGAGGTAGTCGGGGCGGAAGTCGTGGCCCCACTGGGACACGCAGTGCGCCTCGTCGATGGCGAAGACGGAGATCTTGCCGCGGGAGAGCAGGTCCAGCGTGGAGTCCAGGCGCAGCCGCTCCGGCGCCAGGTAGAGCAGGTCCAGCTCGCCGGAGAGGAACTCGGCCTCGACCGTGCGCCGCTCGTCGAAGTCCTGGGTGGAGTTGACGAACCCGGCGCGCACGCCGAGCGCCCGCAGGGCGTCCACCTGGTCCTGCATGAGGGCGATCAGCGGCGAGACGACGATGCCCGTACCCGGTCTGACCAGGGCGGGGATCTGGTAGCAGAGCGATTTGCCGCCGCCGGTCGGCATGAGGACGACGGCGTCCCCGCCGGCCACCACGTGCTCGATGACGGCCTGCTGTTCGCCGCGGAAGGTCTCGTAGCCGAAGACCCGGTGCAGCGTGGCCAGCGCCTCGCTCTCCGTCGGCCCCGGTGTCCCGGTGGTTCCGGTGATCCCGGTGGTCCCTGTCATGTCGTCGATCCCGCCCGTCCCTCGCATCGTCCCGTCCCCCGTGCGTCGTCTCCCGACCACTGCCTCCACGATAGGGGTCCGCGCCGACAGCGCCGGAGTTATCCACAGACCCGATCCGGTCACCCTGTGCACAGATCCCGTCACCCGGACATGAGAAGGGGCCCGGCCCCCTCCCAGGGACCGGGCCCGCCTCTCGGGCTCCGCGCGGATCCGCGCACAAGCAGCCCTCAGCGCACAAGCAGCCGTCAGCGCACGAACACCCCTGCCTGGTTCGCCAGGTCCAGGAAGTACTGCGGTGCGACGCCGAGCACCAGGGTGACGGCGACGCCGACCCCGATCGCGGTCATCGTCAGCGGCGAGGGGACGGCGACGGTCGGGCCCTCGGGCCGCGGCTCGCTGAAGAACATGAGCACGATCACGCGGATGTAGAAGAACGCGGCGATCGCCGACGAGATCACACCGACCACGACCAGTGGCGCGGCGCCGCCCTCCGCGGCCGCCTTGAACACGGCGAACTTCCCGGCGAACCCGGAGGTCAGCGGGATGCCGGCGAAGGCCAGCAGGAACACCGCGAACACGGCCGCGACCAGCGGCGAGCGGCGGCCGAGCCCCGCCCACTTGGACAGGTGCGTGGCCTCGCCCCCGGCGTCGCGGACCAGGGTGACGACCGCGAAGGCGCCGATCGTCACGAAGGAGTACGCGGCCAGGTAGAACAGCACCGACGAGACGCCGTCGGGGGTGGTGGCGATGACACCCGCGAGGATGAACCCGGCGTGCGCGATGGACGAGTACGCCAGCAGGCGCTTGATGTCGGTCTGGGTGATCGCGACGATCGCGCCGCCCAGCATGGTGACGATCGCGACGCCCCACATGACCGGCCGCCAGTCCCAGCGCAGGCCCGGCAGGACGACGTACAGGACGCGCAGCAGCGCGCCGAAGGCGGCCACCTTGGTCGCGGCGGCCATGAAGCCGGTGACCGGGGTGGGGGCGCCCTGGTAGACGTCGGGCGTCCACATGTGGAAGGGCACCGCGCCGACCTTGAACAGCAGGCCCATGACGATCATCGCGGTGCCGATGAGCAGCAGCGCGTCGTTGCCCATGGTGTCGGCGAGGGCCGGGTTCACGTTCTTGACGGTGCCGTCGACGACCTGGGCGATGGTGCCGTAGGACACCGATCCGGCGTAGCCGTAGAGCAGGGCGATGCCGAACAGGGTGAACGCGGAGGCGAAGGCGCCGAGCAGGAAGTACTTGACCGCGGCCTCCTGGGACATGAGCCGCTTGCGGCGGGCCAGGGCGCACAGGAGGTAGAGCGGGAGGGAGAAGACCTCCAGGGCGATGAAGAAGGTCAGCAGGTCGTTGGCGGCCGGGAAGACCAGCATGCCCGCGACGGCGAACAGCAGCAGCGGGAAGACCTCGGTGGTGGTGAAGCCTGCCTTGACGGCGGCCTTCTCGCTGTCGCTGCCGGGCACGGAGGCCGCCTGGGCGGCGAAGGAGTCGACCCGGTTGCCGTGCGCCTCGGGGTCGAGGCGTCGTTCGGCGAAGGTGAACAGGCCGACCAGGGCGGCCAGCAGGATGGTGCCCTGGAGGAACAGGGCGGGTCCGTCGACGGCGATGGCGCCCATGGCGGCGATGCCCGCCTTGGTGGTGCCGTAGCCGTTGGCCGCCAGGGCGACCACGGCGGCGAAGCCGGCGGTCAGGGCGACGACGGACACGAAGAGCTGGGCGTGGTAGCGGTGCTTGCGCGGCACGAACGCCTCGACCAGCATCCCGACGATCGCCGCGCCCACGACGATCAGGGTGGGCGACAATTGACCGTATTCGATCTTGGGTGCGTCGATCTTGGCGATCGGGTCGACCGCCGTCGTCGCCGTTGTCCACAGGCTGTGGACGGCTGATGCGCTCACTTGGCCGCCTCCACCTCGGGCTTGGGGTCCTTCTCGTGTACGTCGGACAGGGTCTGCTTGACCGCCGGGTTGACGATGTCCGTGACCGGCTTCGGGTAGACGCCCAGGAAGATCAGCAGCACGATCAGCGGTGCGACGACCGCCAGCTCACGCACCCGCAGATCGGGCATGGCCGAGACCTCGGGTTTCACCGGTCCGGTCATCGTCCGCTGGTAGAGGACGAGCGTGTACAGGGCGGCGAGCACGATGCCGAAGGTGGCGACGATGCCGATCACCGGATAGCGGGCGAACGTGCCGACCAGGACGAGGAACTCGCTGACGAACGGGGCGAGTCCGGGCAGCGAGAGCGTCGCCAGACCGCCGATCAGGAAGGTGCCGGCGAGCACCGGGGCGACCTTCTGCACCCCGCCGTAGTCGGCGATGAGCCGCGAGCCGCGCCGGGAGATCAGGAAGCCGGCGACCAGCATCAGGGCGGCCGTCGAGATGCCGTGGTTGACCATGTACAGCGTCGCGCCGGACTGGCCCTGGCTGGTCATCGCGAAGATGCCCATGATGATGAACCCGAAGTGCGAGATCGACGCGTACGCCACCAGCCGCTTGATGTCCCGCTGGCCGACCGCGAGCAGCGCCCCGTAGATGATGCTGATCAGGGCGAGGACGAGGATGGCGGGCGTCGCCCACTTGCTGGCCTCGGGGAAGAGCTGGAGGCAGAAGCGGAGCATCGCGAAGGTGCCGACCTTGTCGACGACCGCGGTGATGAGGACGGCGACCGGGGCGGTGGCCTCGCCCATGGCGTTGGGCAGCCAGGTGTGCAGCGGCCACAGCGGCGCCTTCACCGCGAAGGCGAAGAAGAAGCCGAGGAACAGCCAGCGTTCGGTGTTCGTCGCCATCTCGAGCGAGCCGTTGGCGCGGGCCTCGGCGATCTCCGTGAGGGAGAAGTTCCCGGCGACCACGTAGAGCCCGATCACCGCGGCCAGCATGATCAGTCCGCCGACCAGGTTGTAGAGCAGGAACTTCACGGCGGCGTACGAGCGTTGGGTGGACGCCACCTTCTCGCCGTGCTCGTGGGCCCGGTCCCCGAAGCCTCCGATGAGGAAGTACATCGGGATGAGCATGGCTTCGAAGAAGATGTAGAAGAGGAAGACGTCGGTGGCCTCGAAGGAGATGATCACCATCGCCTCGACGGCCAGGATCAGCGCGAAGAAGCCCTGGGTCGGGCGCCACCGCTTGCTGCCGGTCTCCAGCGGGTCGGCGTCGTGCCAGCCCGCCAGGATGATGAACGGGATCAGCAGGGCGGTGAGCGCGATCAGCGCGACCGCGATGCCGTCCACGCCCAGTTCGTAGCGGACGCCGAAGTCGGCGATCCAGGAGTGGGACTCGGTGAGCTGGTAGCGGTCTCCGCCCGGGTCGAAGCGGACCAGGATCGTGACCGCCAGGGCGAGGGTGCCCAGGGAGACGAGCAGCGCCAGCGCCTTGGCGGCGTTGCGCCGGGCGGCCGGGACGGCGGCCGTGGCCACCGCCCCGATCGCCGGAAGCAGCGCCGTCGCTGTCAGCAGAGGAAAGGACATCGGTATCAGACCGCCCTCATCAGCAGGGTCGCGGCGATGAGGACCGCCGCACCGCCGAACATCGAGACCGCGTACGACCGCACGAAGCCGTTCTGGAGCCGGCGCAGCCGTCCCGAGAGGCCGCCGACCGAGGCCGCCGTGCCGTTGACGACGCCGTCGACCAGGGTGTGGTCGACGTACACCAGGGAGCGCGTGAGGTGTTCGCCGCCGCGCACCAGGACCACATGGTTGAAGTCGTCCTGGAGCAGGTCGCGGCGGGCGGCCCGGGTGAGCAGCGAGCCGCGCGGGGCGACGGCCGGGACCGGGCGGCGGCCGTACTGCGCCCAGGCGATGGCCACGCCGATCACCAGGACCACCATGGTGGCGAGGGTGACGGTGAGGGCGCTGACCGGCGGGTTGCCGTGCGCGTGGCCGGTGACCGGCTCCAGCCAGTGCACGAAGCGGTCGCCGATGCTGAAGAAGGCGCCCGCGAAGACCGAGCCGAAGGCCAGCACGATCATCGGGATCGTCATGGACGACGGGGACTCGTGCGGGTGCGGCTCGTGCCCGTGCTCGTCGGGCTGCCAGCGCTTCTCGCCGAAGAACGTCATCAGCATCACGCGCGTCATGTAGTACGCGGTGATGGCCGCGCCCAGCAGGGCGCAGCCGCCGAGGATCCAGCCCTCGGTGCCGCCCTTGGCGAACGCCGCCTCGATGATCTTGTCCTTGGAGAAGAAGCCGGACAGGCCCGGGAAGCCGATGATCGCGAGGTAGCCGAGGCCGAAGGTGATGAAGGTGATCGGCATGTATTTGCGGAGGCCGCCGTAGCGGCGCATGTCGACCTCGTCGTTCATGCCGTGCATGACCGAGCCGGCGCCGAGGAACAGGCCGGCCTTGAAGAAGCCGTGCGTCACCAGGTGCATGATCGCGAAGACGTAGCCGATCGGGCCGAGGCCCGCGGCCAGCACCATGTAGCCGATCTGCGACATCGTCGAGCCGGCCAGCGCCTTCTTGATGTCGTCCTTCGCGCAACCGACGATCGCACCGAACAGGAGCGTGACGGCGCCGACGATCGTGACCACGAGCTGGGCGTCCGGGGCGGCGTTGAAGACCGCGGCGGACCGGACGATCAGATAGACGCCGGCGGTCACCATGGTGGCCGCGTGGATGAGGGCCGAGACCGGGGTCGGGCCCTCCATCGCGTCCCCGAGCCAGGACTGGAGCGGCACCTGGGCCGACTTGCCGCAGGCGGCGAGCAGCAGCATCAGGGCGATCGCGGTGAGCTTGCCCTCGGTGGCGTCACCGGCGATGCCGGGCTCGCCCTCCGATCCGAGCAGCGGTCCGAACGCGAAGGTCCCGAAGGTGGTGAACATCAGCATGATGGCGATCGACAGGCCCATGTCGCCGACCCGGTTGACCAGGAACGCCTTCTTCGCGGCGGTGGCGGCGCTGGGCTTGTGCTGCCAGAAGCCGATCAGCAGGTAGGAGGCGAGACCGACGCCCTCCCAGCCGACGTACAGCAGCAGGTAGTTGTCGGCGAGGACCAGGATCAGCATCGCCGCGAGGAACAGGTTGAGGTAGCCGAAGAAGCGGCGGCGCCGCTCGTCGTGCTCCATGTACCCGATCGAGTACAGGTGGATCAGCGAGCCGACGCCCGTGATCAGCAGCACGAACGTCATCGAGAGCTGGTCCAGGCGGAAGGCGACGTCCGCCTGGAAGCCCTCGACGGGGATCCAGGTGAACAGGTGCTGGGTCAGCGTCCGGTCGTCGGCGCCGCGGCTCAGCAGGTCCCCGAAGAGGATCGCGCCGAACACGAAGGAGACGGTGGACAGCAGGGTGCCGATCCAGTGGCCGACGGCGTCGAGCCGGCGGCCGCCGACCAGAAGGACGGCCGCTCCGAGCAGGGGCGCCGCGATCAGCAGCGCAATCAGGTTCTCCACGATTCTTCCGACCCCTTACAGCTTCATCAGGCTGGCGTCGTCGACCGAGGCCGAGTGGCGGGAGCGGAACAGCGACACGATGATCGCGAGTCCCACCACGACCTCCGCTGCGGCGACGACCATCGTGAAGAAGGCGATGATCTGGCCGTCGAGGTTGCCGTGCATCCGGGAGAAGGCGACGAGCGAGAGGTTGCAGGCGTTGAGCATCAGCTCGATGCACATGAACACCACGATGGCGTTGCGCCTGATCAGCACACCGGTGGCGCCGATCGTGAACAACAGGGCGGCGAGGTAGAGGTAGTTGACCGGGTTCACTTCGACGCCTCCTTGCTCCACCGGGACTTGCGCTCCAGCCCGGGCCGCTCGCCGCCGCTCCGCTCCAGCCGCTCCTGGGAGCGCTGTTCCAGGGCCTTGAGGTCGGCCAGCGCCTCGGTGGACACGTCCCGGATCTGGCCGCGCTCACGCAGCGTGGCGCTGACCGTCAGCTCGGACGGGGTGCCGTCGGGCAGCAGGCCCGCGATGTCCACCGCGTTGTGCCGCGCGTACACGCCCGGGGCGGGCAGCGGCGGGAGGTGCTTGCCCTCGCGCACCCGCTCCTCGGCCAGCTCGCGCTGGGTCTTCGCGCGCTCGGTGCGCTCCCGGTGGGTGAGCACCATCGCGCCGACGGCGGCCGTGATCAGCAGGACGCCGGTGATCTCGAACGCGAAGACGTACTTGGTGAAGATGAGGGAGGCCAACCCCTCCACGTTCCCCGCGGCGTTGGCCTCGGCGAGACCGCTGAACTCCGTCAGGGAGGCGTTGCCGATCCCGGCGAACAGCAGGATGCCGAAGCCGAGCCCGCACAGCAGGGCCATCCAGCGCTGGCCCTGGATGGTCTCCTTCAGGGAGTCCGCCGCGGTGACACCGACGAGCATCACCACGAACAGGAACAGCATCATGATCGCGCCGGTGTAGACGACGATCTGGACGATGCCCAGGAAGTAGGCGCCGTTGGCGAGGTAGAACACCGCCAGGACGATCATGGTGCCGGCCAGGGAGAGCGCGCTGTGCACGGCCTTGCGCATCAGGACGGTGCTCAGGGCGCCGATCACCGCGACGGTGCCGAGCACCCAGAACTGGACCGCCTCGCCGGTGGAGGTGGAGTAGGCGGCGAGCTGCGCGCTCATGCCTGCACCTCCTGGTCTTCCGGCTTCTCTCCCTTGGAGACGGCGACCTGGACCTCGGTGCCGGGCGCGGCCTCGGTGATCAGCCCCCGGTAGTAGTCCTGCTCGTCCGTGCCCGGGTAGATCGCGTGCGGGCTGTCGACCATGCCCTCTTCGAGCCCGGCGAGCAGTTGTTCCTTGGTGTAGATCAGGTTCGCGCGGCTGGAGTCGGCCAGTTCGAACTCGTTGGTCATCGTCAGCGCGCGCGTGGGGCACGCCTCGATGCACAGTCCGCACAGGATGCAGCGGGCGTAGTTGATCTGGTAGACGCGGCCGTACCGCTCGCCCGGCGAGTAGCGCTCCTCGTCGGTGTTGTCCGCGCCCTCGACATAGATGGCGTCGGCGGGGCAGGCCCAGGCGCACAGTTCACAGCCGACGCACTTCTCCAGGCCGTCCGGATGGCGGTTGAGCTGGTGCCGTCCGTGGAAGCGCGGAGCCGTGGTCTTCTTCTGCTCCGGGTACTGCTCGGTCAGCCGCTTCTTGAACATGGCCTTGAAGGTCACGCCGAAGCCGGCCACGGGGTTCTGGAAACCGGGCGTCGTCTGCCCGGCCTCCTGGGGCTCCTCAGCCATCGGACGCCTCCTTTCCATCCAGAGATCCGTCACTGTGAGTATCGGTCCCGCCACTGACAATCAGCTCCCGCTCCCGGTGCGGGCGGCGCCTGGGCACCGGCGGCAACTGCTGTCCCGGCAGCGGCGGCACGGGGAAGCCGCCCGCCATCGGGTCGAACTCGACGGGCTCGGCCGCTGCCTCCCGCTTCTGCTTCTCGCCGCCGCGGAACATGTCGACGACGAAGGAGAGCAACAGCAGGACCAGCACGCCGCCGCCCACGTAGAGCGCGATGTCGGCGAAGTCGAGGTTCTCGTTGCGCAGGGTCCGTACGGTCGCGACGAGCATCAGCCAGGTCACCGAGACCGGGATGAGGACCTTCCAGCCGAGCTTCATGAGCTGGTCGTAGCGCACGCGCGGGAGCGTGCCGCGCAGCCAGATGAAGCCGAACAGCAGCAGTTGGACCTTGATGACGAACCAGAGCATCGGCCACCAGCCGTGGTTCGCGCCCTCCCAGAAGGTGCTGACCGGCCAGGGTGCCCGCCAGCCGCCGAGGAACAGCGTGGTCGCGACGGCCGAGACCGTCACCATGTTCACGTACTCGGCGAGCATGAACATCGCGAACTTGATCGAGGAGTACTCGGTGTTGAAGCCGCCGACCAGGTCGCCCTCGGACTCCGGCATGTCGAAGGGGGCGCGGTTGGTCTCGCCGACCATCGTCACGATGTAGAGCAGGAAGGAGACCGGCAGCAGGATGATGTACCAGCGGTCCTGCTGCTGTTCGACGATGGTCGACGTCGACATCGACCCGGAGTAGAGGAACACCGAGGCGAACGCGGCGCCCATGGCGATCTCGTACGAGATCATCTGCGCGCAGGAGCGCAGCCCGCCGAGGAGCGGGTAGGTCGATCCGGAGCTCCAGCCCGCGAGGACGATGCCGTAGATGCCGACGGAGGCGACCGCGAGGATGTAGAGGACCGCGATCGGCAGGTCGGTGAGCTGCATCGTGGTGCGCTGGCCGAAGATCGAGATCTCGTTGCCGGCCGGGCCGAAGGGGATCACCGCGATCGCCATGAAGGCCGGGATGGCCGCCACGATCGGCGCGAGGACGTACACCACCTTGTCGGCGCGCTTGACGATGAGGTCTTCCTTCAGCATCAGCTTCACGCCGTCGGCGAGCGACTGGAGCATGCCCCAGGGGCCGTGCCGGTTGGGGCCGACGCGCAACTGCATCCAGGCGACGACCTTGCGCTCCCAGACGATGGAGAACAGCACGGTCACCATCAGGAAGGCGAAGCAGAACACCGCCTTGACGACGACCAGCCACCAGGGGTCGGTGCCGAACATCGAGAGGTCTTCAGCGGCGAGGGACGGGCTCATGCCTCCACCTCCTCGGTGGCTTCGGCGGCGGGCGTCGCCGGGCCGATGCGGACGAGGGCGCCGGGGGTGGCGCCGGTCTCGGAGGCGACGCCCGCGCCCACCGAGTTCAGCGGGAGCCACACCACCCGGTCGGGCATCTCGGTGACTTCGAGGGGCAGTTCGACCGAGCCGGCCGGTCCGGTCACGGCGAGCACGTCGCCGTCCTTGACGCCGGCCTCGGCGGCGGTGGCGGCGGACACGCGCGCGTGGGCCGCGTGCCGGGTCCCGGCGAGCGCCGTGTCGCCCTGCTGGAGGAGACCGTGGTCGAGCAGCAGCCGGTGTCCGGCCAGGACGGCCTCTCCGGCGGCGGGCCGCGGCAGCGGTACGGCGGTCTGCGTGGACGCGCCCGCCCGCTCGCCGTCCCAGGCGCCGAGCCGGTCCAGCTCCGCGCGCGCGGTGCGCAGGTCCGGCAGGCCCAGGTGGACGTCCATGGCGTCGGCCAGCATCTGGAGCACGCGCGCGTCGGACGGTGCCAGGCGCCGCGTCATCTGGTCGGGCTTGAGCGCGGCCTCGAAGAAGCGCACCCTGCCCTCCCAGTTGAGGAAGGCGCCCGGCTTCTCGGCGACCGCCGCGACCGGCAGGACGACATCGGCGTGCCGGGTGACCTCGCCGGGCCGCAGCTCCAGCGACACCACGAACCCGGCCTCGGCCAGCGCGGCACGCGCGCGTGCCGGGTCGGGCAGGTCGGCGATCTCGACCCCGGCCACCAGCAGCGCCTGGAGTTCGCCGGTCACGGCGGCCTCGACGATCTGCCCGGTGTCACGCCCGTAGCGGTGCGGGAGTTCGGCGATCCCCCAGGCGGCGGCGACCTCCTCCCGCGCGCGCGGGTCGGTGGCCGGGCGGCCGCCCGGCAGCAGCGACGGCAGCGCGCCGGCCTCGATCGCGCCGCGCTCCCCGGCCCGGCGCGGGATCCACACCAGCCGGGCCCCGGTCGCGTCGGCGGCCCGCGCGGCGGCGGTCAGACCGCCGGCCACCGCGGCCAGCCGTTCGCCGACGACGATGACCGCGCCCTCGGCGCGCAGCGCCTCCGCGGCCCGGGTGCCGTCCGCGTCCAGACCGAACCCGCTGGTCAGCGCGTCCAGCCACTCGGTCTCGGTGCCCGGCGCGGCCGGCAGCAGGGTGCCGCCCGCCTTCTGGAGGCCCCGCGTCGCGTGCGTGGCGAGGGAGAACACCTGCTGTCCGTGCTTGCGCCATGCCTTGCGCAGCCGCAGGAAGACGCCGGGGGCCTCCTCCTCGGACTCGAACCCGATCAGCAGGACGGCGGGCGCCTTGCCGAGGGTGGTGTACGTGACGCCCGTACCGTCGAGGTCGCGGCCGACCCCGGCGACCCGGGCGGCCAGGAAGTCGGCCTCCTCGCCGCTGTGCACGCGCGCGCGGAAGTCGATGTCGTTGGTGTCGAGCGCCACGCGCGCGAACTTGCTGTACGCGTAGACGTCCTCGACGGTGAGCCGGCCGCCGGTCAGGACTCCGGTGCGGCCGCGCGAGGCGAGCAGGCCCTGCGCGGCGATCTGGAGCGCCTCCGGCCAGGAGGCCGGTTCGAGATCGCCCTCGGCGTTGCGCACCAGGGGCGTCTGGAGCCGGTCGCGCTGCTGCGCGTACCGGAACCCGAACCGCCCCTTGTCGCAGATCCACTCCTCGTTGACCTCGGGGTCCTCGGCGGCCAGGCGCCGCATGACCTTGCCGCGCCGGTGGTCGGTGCGGGTGGCGCAGCCGCCGGAGCAGTGCTCGCACACCGACGGCGAGGAGACGAGGTCGAAGGGCCGGGAGCGGAATCGGTACGCCGCCGAGGTCAGCGCGCCGACCGGGCAGATCTGGATGGTGTTGCCGGAGAAGTACGACTCGAAGG
>NZ_JAANNX010000109.1:0-9507 GCF_013363615.1 Streptomyces sp. CAI-85
TTCGAGAACTACCGCGACTACGACTGGGCGGGCCGCTGGAAGGGCTCGCAGCACTACCAGATGTACGCCGCGGACATCGACGCCATCGCGCCGCAGTCCGTACAGATGCCGCCGATGCAGGCGATGAGACCGCCCAAGCCGCAGGGCTGGATGTCGCAGTTCGTCACGCTGGTGCGCCGCTACACCTCGGTGATCGCGTCGGACAAGGGCTTCCTCGCCCTGTCGGTGATCCTGCCGGTCGTGCTCGGCTCGGTGAGCCTGCTCATCGACTCCGGCAACAGCCTGCTGCCCAACCCGGTCAACCCGAAGACCGGCCGGATCATCCCGAACGGCACGGCCACCACCGTCCTGCTGATCCTCGCGGTCGGCGCCTGCTTCGCGGGCGCGGCGAACTCCGTCCGTGAGCTGATCAAGGAACGGGTCATCTACGAGCGGGAGCGCGCCACCGGTCTGTCGCGCTCGGCGTATCTGATGTCCAAGGTGTTCGTGCTCGGTCTGGTCACCCTGTTCCAGGGGCTGCTGGTCGGTGTCATCGGCTTCTCCAGCCGGGAGATCCCGGCGGAGGGCCTGGTCCTCAAGAGCGCGCCGCTGATCGAGCTGTGCCTGCCGATCATGGCGCTCGGCTTCACCTCGATGATGTTCGGTCTGATCATCTCCTCGCTGGTGAAGACGGCCGAGAAGACCATGCCGCTGCTGGTGATGTTCGCGATCATCCAGGTGGTGTTCACGGGCTGCCTGTTCGCCCTGAACGGTTCGATCGGCGTCAACCAGTTCTCGTACCTGATGCCGTCGCGCTGGGCCGTCGCGGCCGCGGGTACCACGCTGGACTTCAACAGGATCAGCCCGCCGGCGGACGGCGGCGACAACGACCCGCTGTGGGAGCACACCGTCGGCGCCTGGGGCATGGACATGTTCGCCCTGATCGTCCTCGGCGTGATCTGCGGCTTCTTCGTGGCCCGCTTCCTGCGCCGCCACGAGCCCGAGGTCATGCGCAAGTAGCCGGTTCCCGGTCCCGTACGACGCCGAAGGGCGGCACCCCGACCACGGGGTGCCGCCCTTCGGCGTGTGCGGGCGCGTCAGTACGCGCTGTTGACGTTGTCGATCGAGCCGTACCGGTGGGCGGCGTAGTTCGCCGCGGCGGTGATGTTGGCGACCGGGTCGTAGATGTTCCAGGAGGTGCCGGGCACGTGGTACGCGTTGAACGTCGGCTGGATCACCTGGAGCAGGCCCTTGGAGGGCACGCCGTTGATGGCGTTGATGTCCCAGTTGTTGATGGCGTTCGGGTTGCCCGAGGACTCGCGCATGATGTTCTTGTGCAGCCCGTGGTAGGAGCCCGGGATGTTCTTGGCGTCCATGATCGCCAGGGCCTGGCGGATCCAGCCGTCCAGGTTGTTGGCGTAGGTCTTGACGGCGACCTGGCGGACGGCGACGCGGTGCGTGGAGCGGCTCGCGGCCTCCTTGGCGCTGCGCTCGGCGGCGGCCTTCTTGACGGCGGCCCGGATCGCGGCCTTCTTCGCGGCCGCCTTCTTCTTCGCGACGGCGGCGTCGGCGGCGGCCCGTGCGGCCGCCTTCTTCTTGGCCACCGCGGCGGCGGCGGCCTTCTTCTTGGCGTCGATGGCGTCGACCTTGACGCTGGCGCCGGCGAGCTGGTCGGTCACGCTGGCCTTGACGTCACGGACGGGCTCGGAGCTGTAGGCCACGCGGGCCGAGGGGGCGGCGTCCGTCGTGGTCGTCTGCGCGTCGGCCGGCACCACGGAGAAGGCCACGGCGGCGGCGCCGAGGGTGGCGACGCCGGCGATCGCGATCTTCTGAGTGTTCTTGGGCATGGCGGAAGGACCTCTTCGAATAGCGCGGAGGTCGCTCTCTTCGTCCGACTGCGGACAGCGGGTGCTTGAGGCACGAGCGCCGCGGGGGTGAACCCGCGGCGCTGAGCGACGAGAGCAATTCTTAGCGGCCGCAAAATGCCCAGGCAAAGATATGATCCACTATCGCCCATAGTGGATCAGGGAAGGGCAAAACGGGACAGACCATGCCGTCTGTCCCGTTCATTGAGGATGCCTTTACCTCCTATGTCCCTTCGTAGGTGATGTAAGCCCTATGCGCGGGCTCACATCGCCCCACCCCCGCTCTCACTCATGGTTGCCGGAGCAACTCTCAGCGTGAGCGTTTCTCCGGCGGCAGGAGGAGATGCGCGTCCCCGAACTCGTGCCACAGATAGCGCCCCCGCAGCGCCTCCTCGTACCCCCGGTCGATCGCCGCCCGCCCCGCCACCGCCTCCAGCATCAGCAGATGCGACGCCTCCGGCTCGTGCAGCCCGGTCAGCAGCCCGTCCACCACCCGCACCCCGCGCTCCGGCGTCACCACGAGATCCGTCCACCCCGCACGCGCGCGTACGACCCCGTCCGCACCGGCCGCCGACTCCACCGCCCGCACCGCCGTCGTCCCCACCGCGATCACCCGCCCCTGCCCGGCCCGCGTCGCCTCGATCAGCCGCGCCGACGCCTCCGGCACCGCGAACCGCTCCGGGTACGGCGGCTCGTGCGCCTCCGCCGAGGCCACCCCGGTGTGCAGGACCACGGGCGCGAACCGCACCCCCCGGCTCACCAGCTCCGTCACCAGCCCCGCCGTGAACGGCCGCGCCGCGCTCGGCATCTCCGCACTGCCCGCCCCGTCCGCCGACGGCAGCGCGAACACCGTCCGGTACGCCGACAGCGGCTGGTCCCGCTCCGTGTACGCGTACCGGATCGGCCGCCCGTGCTCCCGCAGCAGCCCCGGCACCTCCCCGCCCGACACCCGCGCCCACCACAGCCGCCCGCTGCCCGGACTCAGCGCCTGCGCCAGCATCAGCCGCACACCCCCGGGCAGCCGCACCCGCGTCCCCGCCGGACCACCGGCCCGCGCGCGGGTGGTGCCCTGCCCGTCCGGGTCCCGCAGCTCGACCGCCCACCGGCCGTCGTCCCCGCGCGTGGAGAAGTGCACCACCACGCGCGCGTGCCCGATCCACCCGTCCACCGCCGCCGCCAGCGTCGTCGACGTGTTCACCACCAGCAGGTCCCCGGCCCGCAGCAGCTCCGGCAGCTCCCGGAACCCGCGATGCGCCACCTCCGTCCCCCACGACACCAGCAGCCGTACGTCGTCCCGACCCCGCCCCGGCCCGCGCTGCTCGGCAGGGACCCGCGCCGACAGCTCCTCCGGCACGCTCACCGCCAGCGTCATCGCCGCCCCTCCAGCAGCGCCGGGGCCGCGTACCGCCCGCTCGGCGGACGCTCGTCCAGCAGCCGCAGGAACCCCGGCACCACCGCGCCCGGATCCGGCCGCTCCGCGTCGTCGTCCGGCACGGCCGCCGCGTACAGGTCCGTCGCCATGTCCCCGGGGTCCACCGCCCACACCCGCAGCCCCGGCTCCTCCACCCCCAGCACCGCCGCGAGCTGGTCCAGCGCCGCCTTCGAGGCGCCGTAGCCGCCCCAGGTCCCGTACGCCTCGGCCGCCGCGTCCGAACTGACCGTGATCACCGCCCCGGCCGGCGCCGCCCGCAGCAGCGGCAGCGCCTCCCGCACCAGGCCCAGCGCCGCCACCACGTTCACCTCCAGCGCCCGCCGCAGCCCCTCCAGCGGCAGCGCTTCGAGACGCACCAGCGGCTCGGCGCCCAGCGCGCTCGCGTTGCTCACCACCAGATCGCAGCCCCCGAGCCCGCGGGCCGCCGCCACCAGCGCCGCCCGGTGCGCTGCGTCCGTGACGTCCCCCGCGACCGCCCGGACCACGCCCCCGTGCCCCGCGACCGCGTCCGCCGCCTCCTTCAGCGCGCCCTCCGTCCTGGCGTCCAGCACCAGATCCCAGCCCCGCCCGGCCAACGCCTCGGCCAGCGCCCGCCCGAGCCCCTTCGACGCCCCCGTGATGATCGCCACCGGCATGTCGACAGTCCCCTCTCCAGATCCTCCGACCGCCTCCGCGGACGGTGATCCCAACCTAGGAACCGGCCCGCCCCGGCCGCCTCGGACGCGGGACCGGGCCCGCCGGGGCCCTTCGACGTACGCCCCGGCACCCGGACCAGCGCCCTACACCGCCGTACCGAGGACCTCCGACCTAGGACCGCGGCCCCACTCCCGGCCGCCCTCGGCCCGATCCGCGCTGTCGGACCCCGCCGGTACCGTGAGGGCATGAGCCACGGTCCCCGGTCCGGCCTCGCCGCGGTCAGCGCCGCGCTGCTGGCCATGAGCAGGCATCTGGAGGTGCGCGACGTCCTGAAGACGATCGTCGCCTCCGCCCGCGAGCTGCTCGACGCCCAGTACGCCGCGCTCGGCGTCCCGGACGACCACGGAGGCTTCGCCCAGTTCGTCGTCGACGGCGTCAGCGACCGGCAGTGGAAGGCCATCGGCCCGCTGCCCCGCCAGCACGGCATCCTCGCCGCGATGCTCCACCAGGCCCGCCCCGAGCGCCTCGCCGACGTCCGCAAGGACCCCCGCTTCGAGGGCTGGCCCGCCGCCCACCCCGAGATGTCCGACTTCCTCGGCCTGCCCATCCGCGACGGCGACGAGATCCTCGGCGCCCTCTTCCTGGCCAACAAGAACTGCCCCAAGCCGGAAGGAAGCTGCGGCTTCACCGAGGACGACGAGGAACTCCTCGCCACCCTCGCCCAGCACGCCGCGATCGCCCTCACCAACGCCCGCCTCTACGAGCGCAGCCGCGAACTGACCATCGCCGAGGAGCGCTCCCGGCTCGCCCACGAACTCCACGACGCCGTCGCCCAGAAGCTGTTCTCCCTGCGCCTGACCGCCCAAGCCGCCGCCGCCCTGGTCGACCGCGACCCCTCCCGCGCCAAGGGCGAGCTCCAGCAGGTCGCCGCGCTCGCCGCCGAGGCCGCCGACGAACTGCGCGCCGCCGTCGTGGAACTGCGCCCCGCCGCCCTCGACGAGGACGGCCTCGTCGCCACCCTGCGCACCCAGATCCAGGTCCTCGACCGCGCCCACACCGCGCGCGTGACGTTCACCAGCCGCGGCGTCCGCGCCCTGCCCGCCGCCCAGGAGGAGGCCCTGCTGCGCGTCGCCCAGGAGGCCCTGCACAACGCGCTGCGCCACTCCGGCGCCGCCCAGGTCGACGTCACCCTCCACAAGCGCGGCACCGCCACGGTCCTGCGCGTCACCGACGACGGCGGCGGCTTCGAACCCGCCGCCACCCGCCGGGCCGGCCGCCACCTCGGCCTGGTGTCGATGCGGGACCGCGCCGGCGGCGTCGGCGGCACGCTCACGGTGGAATCGGCGCCCGGCAAGGGCACCACGATCGAGATGGAGGCCCCCGGTGGCTGACGCAATCAAGGTGCTCCTCGTGGACGACCACCAGGTCGTCCGCCGCGGCCTGCGCACCTTCCTGGAGGTCCAGGACGACATCGAGGTGGTCGGCGAGGCCGCCGACGGTGCCGAGGGCGTCGAGCGCGCCGAGGAACTACGGCCCGACGTCGTCCTGATGGACGTCAAGATGCCCGGCATGGACGGCGTCGAGGCCCTGCGCAAGCTCCGCGAACTGGCGAACCCCGCGCGCGTGCTGATCGTCACCAGCTTCACCGAGCAGCGCACCGTGGTCCCGGCCCTGCGCGCCGGCGCCGCCGGTTACGTCTACAAGGACGTGGACCCCGACGCCCTCGCCGGCGCCATCCGCTCCGTCCACGCCGGACACATCCTGCTCCAGCCCGAGGTGGCCGGCGCCCTCCTCTCCCAGGAGGAGACCGGCACCGGCCAGGGCCGCGGCGGCTCCCTCACCGAACGCGAGCGCGAGGTGCTCGGCCTGATCGCGGACGGCCGCTCCAACCGCGAGATCGCCCGCACCCTCGTCCTCTCCGAGAAGACCGTCAAGACCCACGTCTCGAACATCCTGATGAAGCTCGACCTCTCCGACCGCACCCAGGCCGCCCTGTGGGCCGTCCGGCACGGCGTGACCGGCTGAAACGCGCTCCGCGCGAGGCGTCCCGCACGGCAGTACGGAGGGTTCCGCTCCGGACTGAGATTCATACCGTCGTGGGAATGTCCCTCGAATGGCGCAACCTCCATGAGGCCCGCCCGTTCTCCAGTGCGTGCCGCGGCGACTGCCGCGGACATCGCTAGGAGGACTCGAGAAGTGAAGAACCTGAAGAAGGCGGCGGCCGTGACGATGGTGGCCGGCGGTCTGATCGCCGCGAGCGCCGGCATGGCCTCCGCCACCGGCGGTGCCGGGGCCCACGGCCAGGCCAAGGGCTCGCCGGGCGTCGTCTCGGGCAACGTCGTCCAGGCCCCCGTGCACATCCCGGTCAACGCCGTCGGCAACACCGTCAACGTGATCGGTCTGCTGAACCCGGCGTTCGGCAACCTCGGCCTCAACCACTGACAGGGCGACCGCCCCGTTAGTCACCCCATCACGTCATCGCTCTGTCGCTCTGTCGCTCTGTCGCTTCAATGATCCGAACGGGCTGTTCTGCGGCACCGCCCCGCACCGTTCCCGAGCGACGGCGCGTTGATCAGCGCACGACCCGCGGCCGGGTCGGACACGCACACGCAGGAGGAACACTTCCCATGAACATCGCCAAGAAGGCTGCCGTGGCCCTCACCGTCGCCGGCATCGCCGCCGGCGCTTCGGCCGGCGCCGCTGTCGCCGACTCCGGTGCCGAGGGTGCGGCCGTGAAGTCGCCGGGCGTGGCCTCGGGCAACCTGATCCAGGCCCCCGTCCACGTCCCCGTCAACGTCGTCGGCAACAGCGTCAACGTGATCGGCCTGCTGAACCCGGCGTTCGGCAACACCGGCGTGAACGACTGACGTCGACACCACGGTCGGCATCACCGTCGACACCACGAAGGGGCCCCGCGTCACACCGGCGCGGGGCCCCTTCGCACGCACGCCGAGCCGCCCGTCACCCCCGGCCCCGCTCCCGCTCCTCCACATACGCGTTGTACGCCGCCACCTGCGCCCGCCGCGCCGTCCGCTCGACCGGCCGCAACGCCTCCGCGCGCGCCGCCATCTCCCCGGAGCTGACCGCACCCCCGTGCCCGCTCTCCCGCGCCAGCGCCACCAGCAGCCCCACCCGCCGCGCCAGCTCCAGAACCCGCACCGCACGCGGCGGATACCCCGGCGCCAGCACCTCACCGTCCCGCTCGGCCCGCGCCCGGTACGCGTCGATCGCCGCCTCCGCCACCGGCCCCGACCCGGCCACGTCCAGCCGCGCCAGCACCGCCGTCGCCTCCCGCAGCGCCTCCGCCAGCTCCCGCTCGGCCTCACCCAGCGACGGCACATCGGCCGGCGGCGCCTCCCGCACCGGCAGACAGTGCCACACCACCTCGACATGCACATCGCCGTCGGGCCCGGCCTCGGACACCTCCGGCACCAGCCCCAGCGCCGCCCCGTGACAGACCACCGCCTCCCCGGCCTCCAGCGCCCGCGCGTTGAACTCCGGCGGACCGCTCAGCCCCAGCGGATGCCCCGGCGCCGGCAGCGCCACCCGCAGCCCGGCCACCCCCAGCGCCCGCAGCCGCCCGAGCGCCAGCGTCAGCCCCACCGCCCCCGACTCGCCGGGCAGCCCCCGCACCCGGTGCACGGCGTCCTCACCCACGACGGCGACAACGGCGTCGTCCGGCGAGACAAATCCGGCCAACAGGGCATTTCCCCAAGCGGCAAGGCGACCAGAGCGCGATTCCGAGAGCATGGCACCACCCTAAGGACCGGACCGATGGAACGGCTCACCCGGCCGGTGGCGTAGATTTTCCCGAGGGGCCGCGCCACCCGAGCGCGGCGGGCCGAGCCACCGGCGCCCGCGCCACCCGAGACCGGCCACACTGCAAGGGGAGACAACGCGCCAATGAGCGATGTGCTGGAGCTTCAGGACGTAACCGTGGTCCGCGACGGCCGGGCTCTGGTGGACCAGGTCTCCTGGTCGGTCAAGGAGGGCGAGCGCTGGGTCATCCTCGGCCCCAACGGCGCCGGCAAGACGACCCTCCTGAACATCGCCTCCACCTACCTCTACCCCAGCTCCGGCACCGTCACCGTCCTGGAGGAGACCCTCGGCCGCCCCGGCACCGACGTCTTCGAGCTGCGCCCCCGCATCGGCATGGCCGGCATCGCCCTCGCCGACAAGCTCCCCAAGCGCCAGACCGTCCTCCAGACCGTCCTCACGGCCGCCTACGGCATGACCGCCGCCTGGCAGGAGGAGTACGAGGACATCGACGAGCAGCGCGCCCGCGCCTTCCTCGACCGCCTCGGCATGAGCGAGTACCTCGACCGGAAGTTCGGCACCCTCTCCGAGGGCGAGCGCAAGCGCACCCTGATCGCCCGCGCCCTGATGACCGACCCCGAACTGCTGCTCCTCGACGAGCCCGCCGCCGGCCTCGACCTCGGCGGCCGTGAGGACCTCGTACGCCGGCTCGGACGCCTCGCCCGCGACCCGATCGCCCCCTCCATGATCATGGTCACCCACCATGTCGAGGAGATCGCCCCCGGCTTCACCCACGTCCTGATGATCCGCCAGGGCAAGGTCCTCGCCGCCGGCCCCGTCGAACTGGAACTCACCTCCCGCAACCTCTCCCGCTGCTTCGGCCTCCCGCTCGTCGTGGAACAGGTCGGCGAACGCTGGACGGCCCAGGGCCTCCCCCTGTCCTGACCGCGGTCCGCCGCCCCGGCCACTGCGCATCGCACCCTGTCGGCGGCACCGCACTCGGACCTACCATGACCGTGTGAACGACATCGACGCATGGGTGTGGTGGCTCGTCGGCGCGGCAGCGCTCGGAATCCCGCTCGTGGTGACCGCGATGCCGGAATTCGGCATGTTCGCGGTCGGCGCGGTGGCCGGCGCGATCGTGGCCGGCCTCGGCTTCGGAGCCGTGGCCCAGGTTCTCGTCTTCATCGTCGTCTCGGTCGCCCTGATCGCCGTCGTACGGCCCATCGCGGCCCGGCACAGCGCACAGCGCCCCCAACTCGCCACCGGAGTGGACGCGTTGAGAGGGAAGCAGGCCGTCGTGCTGGAACGCGTCGACGGCTCGGGCGGCCGTATCAAGCTCGCCGGGGAGATCTGGTCGGCCCGGGCACTCGACTCCGACCGCACGTACGAGGTCGGTCAGGCCGTCGACGTCGTGGAGATCGAGGGGGCCACGGCGATCGTCATCTGACCTCGCACAACTCCCGTACCACGCAAGTGAACGGAACACCTCCCGAGGTGTGCGACGGTCTGTCAGACTCGACCGGAAAGATCGTTCGGCAGCCGAAGAAGCAGGAAAGAAGGGGACGGGGCGCTCGATGGAACCAGTCATCATCGTCTTGATCATTCTGGTGGTGTTGGTCTTCATCGCCCTGATCAAGACGATCCAGGTCATCCCACAGGCCAGCGCCGCCATCGTCGAGCGCTTCGGCCGCTACACGCGGACGCTCAACGCCGGCCTCAACATCGTCGTCCCGTTCATCGACACCATCCGCAACCGCATCGACCTGCGCGAACAGGTCGTCCCCTTCCCGCCGCAGCCGGTGATCACCCAGGACAACCTGGTCGTCAACATCGACA
>NZ_JAANNX010000110.1:0-9369 GCF_013363615.1 Streptomyces sp. CAI-85
CCCGTTGCGCCGCGCGTCCGACAACCGCTCCAGCACCAGCATGCCCACACCCTCGCCCCACCCCGTACCGTCCGCGTCGTCGGAGAACGACCGGCAGCGGCCGTCCGGCGACAGCCCCCGCTGCCGACTGAACTCCACGAAGATGGTCGGGGAGGCCATGACCGCGACGCCGCCGGCCAGAGCCAGGGTGCACTCGCCCGTTCGCAGGGCCTGCACCGCCAGGTGCAGGGCGACCAGCGAGGACGAGCACGCGGTGTCCACCGTCACCGCCGGGCCCTCCAGGCCGAAGGTGTAGGAGATCCGGCCCGAGGCGACACTGCCCGCACTGCCGTTGCCGACCTGGCCCTCGAAGCCGTCGGGTGCCTTGTGCATGCGGGCCGCGTAGTCGTTGTACATGACGCCCGCGAAGACGCCCGTCCGGCTGCCGCGCAGGGACTTCGGGTCGATGCCCCCGCGCTCCAGTGCCTCCCAGGAGGTTTCCAGGAGCAGTCGCTGCTGTGGGTCGGTGGCGAGTGCCTCGCGCGGTGACATGCCGAAGAACTCGGGGTCGAAGTCGGCCGCGTCGTGCAGGAAGCCGCCCTCGCGGACGTAGCTCTTGCCCTTGCGGTCCGGATCGGGGTCGTACAGGCCGTCCAGGTCCCAGCCGCGGTTGGCCGGGAAGCCGGTGACGGCGTCGGCTCCGGCGGCGACCAGATCCCAGAGGTGTTCAGGGGCGGTGATGCCGCCGGGGTAGCGGCAGCCCATGCCGACGATCGCGATGGGTTCGCGGTCCTTGGCTTCCAGCTCCTCCAGGCGACGGCGTGCCTGGCGAAGGTCGGCGGTTGCCAGTTTGAGGTAGGAACGGAGTTTTTCCTCGGTGGAATTACGGCCCTCGGTGGACATGCGGCATCAGCTCCCCGTGAAATTCGATGCTGGTGAAAACGGCCAGTCAGTTCATCCGGTCGTTCGTTCGTTCAGGATTTCCTCAGCTCGTTTTCAAGGGCGCTGAACAGTTCGTCGTCGGTGGCCGATTCGAGGTCGTCGTCCTCCACGCCCTGGGGCGGGCGTGTCCCGCTGGCGTCGCCCAGTCTCGCGAGGAACAACTTCATGCGCACCGTGATTTCCATGCGCTTGATCTCGTCCGTGGCGAGGGCTTCCAGGGTCTTCTCCAGCCGGTCCAGCTCCGCCGAGACCGTGGCCGACGGCTGTGCCGCGGAGCCGTCCGCGTGGAGCGGGAGCCCGGCGCGGAGGTGGGCCGCGAGGGCTTCGGGGTTCGGGTAGTCGAAAATGAGAGTGACGGGCAGGCGCAGGCCGGTCGCCGTGGTCAGTCGGTTGCGGAACTCGACCGCCATGAGCGAGTCGAATCCGAGATCCACGAATCCGCGCCCGGGTTCGGTGGCGGACATCGTGGTGTGGCCGAGGATAGCCGCTGCCTGGGTGCGCACCAACTCCAGGAGGGCGCGGCCGCGTTCGGACTCGTCGAGGCCGGCCAGTCGCCGCTTCAGCGTGGACTCGCTCTCCGCCGGTCCGGTTCCGGCGGCTGCGGTGCGCCGGGCGGGGGCGCGGACCAGGTCGCGCATCACCACGGGCACGGCGTCCGGGTCGGCCGGGCGATTCAGCCTGGCGCGGTCGAACCGGATGGGCAGCAGGGCCGGGGCGTCCGACTGCTGGGCGGTGTCGAGGAGTTCGAGGGCCTGCGTGGTGGGCAGGGGGCTCATGCCGGCGCGGGTCAGGCGTCGGACGTCCGTGGTGGTGAGTCCGCCGGTCAGGCCGGTGACCTGCTCCCAGAATCCCCAGCCCAGGGACACGCCCGGCAGGCCCTGGGCCCGCCGGACCGTCGCCAGGGCGTCCAGGAAGGCGTTGGCCGCCGCGTAGTTGGCCTGGCCGAGGCTGCCGAAGGCAGAGGAGGCGGAGGAGAACAGGACGAAGGCCGACAGCCCGGCGTCCCGCGTCAGTTCGTGCAGGTTCCAGGCGCCGTCGAGCTTGGGCCGCAGCACGGTGTCGAGCCGCTCGGGAGTCAGGGACGACACGACACCGTCGTCCAGCACGCCCGCCGTGTGCACCACACCCGTCAACGGATACGCCTCCGGAACGGCCGCCAGCACCTCGGCCAGAGCGGCACGGTCGGCGACATCACACGCCACCACCGACGCCTCGGCACCCAGCCCTTCCAGATCGGCCACGAGTTCGGCGGCGCCAGCGGCCTCCAGGCCACTCCGGCTGAGCAGCAGCAGACGCCGCACCCCATAAACCGTCACCAGATGACGCGCCACCAAACCACCCAGCGTGCCCGTGGCTCCCGTGACCAGGACCGTGCCCTCACCCCAGACCGGCCCCTCAGACGCCGTCACCGGCACGACCGGCTGGACCCGCGGCACGCTCACCGTGCCGGAGCGCACCGCCAGCTGCGGTTCGTCGCGTTCCACCGCCCACTCCAGCGCCGTCGGCAGCACGCTCCACGAGGACTCGGCACCGTCGACGTCCACCAGCAGGAACCGGCCCGGGTTCTCCGTCTGGGCCGACCGCAGCAGACCCCACACCGAGGCCGCCCCGAGATCGGTCACCCCCTCCCCGGCACCGGCCGCCACAGCACCCGAAGTCACCAGCACCAGCCGCGACCCCGCGAACCGCTCCTCCGCCAGCCACCCCTGCACCAGCTCCAGGGCCCGGCGCAGTGCTTCGCGTACGACGGTGGTCGTCTCGCCCTGCTCGGAGGTGCAGTCGGCGAGCACGAACGGAGGCAGGGTGTCGCCGTCGGCGAGGGAGGTCAGGTCCGCGAAGGGCTTGACGGCGAGGCCGGGGGTGCCGCCGAGGGCGTCGGACGCGCCAAGTGTGTCGCCGCCGACGATCGCCCAGGGGGCGGTTTCGCCGGGGGCGGCGGGGAGGTCGCGGGAGGTCCAGGCGAGGTGGAACAGGGAGTCGTCCGGCCGGTCCTGGGCGTGCGCGGTCTGCCGCAGCTGCTCGGTGTCGACCGGGCGCATGACGAGGCTGTCGACGGTGGCCACCGGGCGGCCGGTGCCGTCGGCCAGGGTGAGGGAGACGGCGTCGGTGCCGTCCGCGGGGGTGACGGCGACGCGCAGGGCCGCCGCGCCGGTGGCGTGCAGGGTGACGCCGCGCCAGGCGAAGGGCAGCCGGGGCTGCGGTGCGGTGTCGCCCCGGCCCGCCTGGTCGAGGATGGCGAGACCAACGGCGTGCAGGGCGCCGTCGAGGAGGGCGGGGTGCAGGCCGTAGTGGTCGGCGTCGGTGGCGCGGTCCTGGGGGAGCCCGACCTCCGCGAACGTCTCGTCGCCGCGTCGCCAGGCGGCGCGCAGGCCCTGGAAGAGGGGGCCGTAGTGGTAGCCGGCGGCGGCGAAATCGTCGTAGACGCCCGCGCAGTCGACCGGGGTGGCGCCGGCCGGGGGCCAGGCAGTCAGGTCCCGGGCGGTCCGGTCGGGCCGGTCGGCGCCCGCGGCCAGGACACCGGTGGCGTGGCAGGTCCATACCCCGCCGTCCTCGGCGGCGTCCGCTGTGCCGCCCGGGCGGGAGTGGATGCTCAGCTCACGCCGTCCGGAGTCGTCGGCCGTGCCGACGGTGACGCGCAGTGCGACTCCGGCCGTCGTGGGCAGGATCAGGGGGGCCTGGAGGGTGAGTTCCTCCAGGAGGTCGCAGCCGACCTCGTCACCGGCCCGGGCGGCCAGTTCCACGAAGGCGGCGCCGGGCAGGAGGACGACGTCGTCGACGGCGTGCTCGGCGAGCCACGGCTGGGTGCGCAGGGACAGCCGGCTGGTGAGGACCGTGCCGGCGCCGTCGGGCAGGTCCAGCGCCGCACCGAGCAGCGGGTGACCGACGGCGGTGAGGCCGAGGCCGGTCAGTGCTCCTGTCGCGCCGGCGGTGCCGTCCAGCCAGTAACGACGGCGCTGGAAGGGGTACGTGGGCAGGTCCACCCGGGTGACGCCGGTGCCGTGGAAGACGCGCTCCCAGTCGACGTGCGCACCCTGGACCCACACTTCGGCGAGGGAGGTCAGCACGCGGTCGAGGCCGCCGTCGTCACGGCGCAGGGTGCTCACGACGGCCGGGGTGGTGGTGCGGTCGCGGCTCTCCAAGGTCTCCAGCACGCCCATGGTGAGGATGGGATGGGGGCTGACCTCGACGTACACGTCGTGTCCGGCGGTGTCCAGGGCGCGTACGGTCTCCTCGAAGCGGACCGGGGCGCGCAGGTTGCGGTACCAGTAGCCAGCGTCCAGCTCCCCGGTGTCCAGGGGCCCGGCGGTCACGGTGGAGTAGAACGGCACCTCGGCGGGGCGCAGTTCGACCCCGGCGAGGATCTCGGCCAGCTCCGGCTCCAACGGCTCGACGTGGGCGGAGTGCGCGGAGAAGTCGACTCCGGGTACGTTCCACCGCATGACGCCGGACTGCGCGAGGACCACGCCGAGCTCCCGCAGGGCGTCCGGGTCGCCAGAGACGACCACGGTGTTGGGGCCGTTGACCGCGGCGATCGACACGCGCTCGCCGAACGGCTCGGTCCGCTCGCGCACCCATTCCTCGGAGGCGACGATCGAGAGCATGCCGCCGGTGCCCGCGAGGGCCCGCAGGGCGCGGCTGCGCAGGGCGACCACCCGGATCGCGTCGGGGAGGGACAGCACGTCGGCCACGCAGGCGGCGGCCACCTCGCCCTGCGAATGCCCGACGACGGCCGCCGGTTCGACACCGTAGGAGCGCCACACCTCGGCCAGGGAGACCATCATCGAGAACAGCGCGGGCTGGACGACGTCGACGCGGGCGAGCGCCTCCTCGTCGCCGAGCACGTCGCGCAGCGACCAGTCGACCAGTTCGTCCAGGAGGCATTCGCACTCGTCCATGCGGGCCGCGAAGACGGGCGAGGACTCCCACAGGTCCCGTGCCATGCCGGCCCATTGCGAGCCCTGGCCGGGGAAGACGAACACCACGCGGCCGGCCGCGCCGGGCCAGTCCGGGCCGGTCAGGACGCCGTCGGCTTCCTCACCGCGGGCCAGTGCCCGCAGGCCCTCGATGAGCTGGGTCGCCGACGCGCCGGTCACCACGGCCCGGTCGTCCAGGGTCGCGCGGCCGGTGGCCAGCGACCAGCCGATGTCGAGCGGGGCCGGTTCCCGGTCGCCCTCGACGTGGGTGAGCAGGCGGGCGGCCTGGGCGCGCAGAGCGTCGGCGCCCCGGGCGGAGAGCACCCAGGGGACGGTGGGCAGCGCCGCCGGCCCCGCGGTGCCGGCCGGCTCCGGTTCCGTCTCCTCCTCCTGCGGTGCCTGTTCCAGGATGACGTGCGCGTTGGTCCCGCTGACTCCGAAGGAGGAGACACCCGCGCGACGCGGACGGTCGTCGGCCGACGGCCACTCCCGCGCCTGCGTCAGCAGCTCCACCGCCCCCGCCGACCAGTCGACCTTGGTCGACGGCTCGGTGACGTGCAGCGTGCGCGGCAGGACCCCGTGCTGCATCGCGAGGACCATCTTGATCACACCGGCCGCACCGGCGGCCGCCTGTGTGTGCCCGATGTTCGACTTCAGCGAGCCCAGCAGCAGCGGCCGCCCCTGGGGACGTACCTGCCCGTAGGTGGCCAGCAGCGCCTCGGCCTCGATGGGGTCGCCGAGGCTGGTGCCGGTGCCGTGGGCCTCGACGGCGTCGACGTCGGCCGGGGAGATCCGCGCGTTGGCGAGGGCGGCGCGGATGACCCGCTGCTGGGAGGGGCCGTTGGGGGCCGTGAGACCGTTGCTCGCCCCGTCCTGGTTGACGGCCGTACCGCGTACGACCGCGAGCACCGGGTGGCCGTTGCGGCGGGCGTCCGACAGCCGCTCCAGCAGCAGGACACCCACGCCCTCGCCCCAGCCCATGCCGTCGGCGTCGTCGGAGAACGCCTTGGAGCGTCCGTCCGCCGCGAGGCCCCGCTGGCGGCTGAACTCCATGAACGCCACCGGCGTGGACATGACCGCGACACCGCCGGCGACGGCCAGCGAACACTCGCGGCGGCGCAGCGCGTGCACCGCCTCGTGCAGGGCGACCAGCGACGAGGAGCACGCCGTGTCCACCGTCACCGCGGGCCCTTCCAGGCCCAGGAAGTACGACAGACGGCCGGAGAGCACCGCGCCGGAGCCGCCGGTGACGACGTAACCTGCGACGTCCTCGGTGACGTTCCCCGCGGACGGCCCGTAGTGGGAGGGGGCGCCGCCGACGAAGACACCGGTCTGGCTGCCCTTGAGCGACGCCGGGTCCATCCCGGCCCGCTCGATCAGCTCCCAGCACGCCTCCAGGAACATCCGCTGCTGCGGGTCCATGGCCAGTGTCTCGCGCGGCGCGATTCCAAAGAAGCCCGCGTCGAAGTCGGCGGCTCCGCGCACGAAGCTGCCCTCGTTGACGTACGTGGTGCCCGGCCGCCCCGACGTGCCGTCGGGGTCGTAGAGGCTGTCGATGTCCCAGCCGCGGTCTTCGGGGAACGGGGCCACGGTGTCCACGCCGTCCACGAGCAGCCGCCACAGCTCCTCCGGCGAGTCGGCCCCGCCGAAGCGGCAGTTTACCGCCACGATCGCGATCGGCTCGCGCTCGGCGTCCTCGTGCTCCTGCAGCCGGGTGCGCGTCTTGTGCAGGTCGGCGGTGACCCACTTGAGATATTCGCGGAGCTTTTCCTCATTCGCCGTCATGACTTACCGAACTCCCGGTTGATGAAGTCGAATATCTCGTTGTCGCTCGCCGTGCCGAGCCGTTCCTCGACGTCGGCGTCCGCCGTGCCGCCGGCCGGTGCGCTCTCCTCGGAGCCGCCCAGCCGCGACAGCAGCACCTCCAGCCGCGAGGTGATCGTGGTCCGCAGGTCCTCGTCCGCCGCAGACAGCGAGAAGACCGCCGCCTCCAGCCGGTCCAGCTCCGCGATCGCCGAGCCGGCGCCGTCGCCCTCCGGGCCGACCAGCCGGTCCCACAGGTGGGCGGCCAGGTCGACGGGGGTCGGGTGGTCGAAGACCAGCCCGTTGGACAGCCGCAGCCCGGTCGCCTTCTGCAGCCGGTTGCGCAGCTCCACGGCGGTCAGCGAGTCGAAGCCCAGCTCCTTGAAGGCCCGGCCCTCCCCCACGCCGTCGACGCCGTCGTGCCGCAGCACGGCCGCGGCCTGGGAACGCACCAGGTCGAGGAGGGTACGGTCCCGCTCGGTCGCGGTCATCGCCGCGAGCCGGTCGGCCAGCGACGGGCCCGCACCGGCGTCGCCGTCCCCGGCCGCGGGGTCGTCCGCGGCGCTCCCGGACAGCACCTGCCGGGCCTCCGGCAGGTCGTCCAGCAGGGGCCGGGACCGGGCTGCGGCGAAACCGGGGGCGAACCGCGCCCAGTCCACGTCCGCGACCACCGTGCAGCTCTCGTCATGGTCCAGAGCCTGCTGGAACGCCTCCAGAGCCAGCTCCGGGTCCATCGCCAGCACTCCGAGCCGACTCATGTGCTCTTCAGCCCCGTTGTCCGTCAACATCCCCGACTCCGCCCAGGCACCCCAGGCAACCGAGGTCGCCGGGCGGCCGAGGGAACGGCGCCGCTGCGCCAGCGCGTCGAGGTGCGCGTTGGCCGCGGCGTACGCCCCCTGGCCCCCCGCGCCCCAGACGCCAGCGCTGGACGAGAACATGACGAAGGCGTCCAGTTCGTCGTCCGCCAGCAACTCGTCCAGGTGGACGGCGCCGGTCACCTTCCCCGACGCCACCTCGGACAGCATGGTGAGATCCGTCTCCGCGAGACTCGCGTACGGTGCCGCACCCGCCGTGTGCACCACGGAGCGCACCGGCGACCCGTCGGCCCGCAGCCTCTCCAGGAGCCCTGCCAGCGCCGCGCGGTCCGTGACATCACAGGCCGCGACCGTCACCCGGACGCCGATCGTGGTCAGCTCCGCACGAAGCTCCTCGGCACCCGGCGCCTGCGCGCCGCGACGGCTGACAAGAACGAGATGCTGGGCTCCCCGGTGCGCCAGCCGACGGGCAACTCGCCCGCCCAGCGCACCGGTTCCCCCGGTGATCAAGACCGTACCCTGCGGCTTCCACTCCCGTACAGCGCGGGTCTGCGCGACCGGCGCGCGCCGCAACCGGAGCGCGAACGCACCCGTGGCACGCAGCGCGAGCTGGTCCTCGGACCCGGTCGCGTGCGCCGCCAGCACACCCCGCAGCCGCGCCGGCGCAGACTCCTCGGGCGTCTCGGGAAGGTCGACCAGACCGCCCCACCGCTGCGGATGCTCCAGGCCGACGACCCGCCCCAGACCCCAGACCTGTGCCTGAGCCTCGCGCACGACCGTCGGGTCCGCACCGCCGGTGGACACCGCGCCCCGCGTCGCCAGCCACAGCGGCGCGTCCACGCCGGCGTCACCCAGCGCCTGCACGAGCTGAAGCGTCCCGGCGAGCACCAGCGGAACCTCCGGGTGCCGCGGATGCGGGGCCTCGTCGAGGGCGAGCAGGGACAGTACGCCGTCGAAGGCGCCCATCTCCCCGATACGCCCCGCCAGTTGTTCCCGGCCCCCGTCCGCCGCGCTCCAGGAGAGCGGGACCACGGTCGCACCGGCGTCGGTCAGCGCCCGGCCGGCCGCCACGCCCCACGCGTCCTCGCCGGCCCCTGCCGGAACGACCAGCAGCCACCTGCCCGGCTGGGCCGTCTCGTCCGGACGCTCCGGAATCCGCTTCCAGGCGAGACGGTAGCGCCAACGGTCCAGCGTGGACCGCGTACGACGCTGCTGCCGCCACGCCGACAACGCCGGCAGCACGCTGCCCAGCGACGACTGCTCCTCCTCGCCCTCGACGTCCAGCGTCGACGCCAGGAACTCCAGGTCCCCGCTCTCAACCGCCTCCCAGAACCGGGCATCCACGTCATCGAGGACGGGTGCGGGTGCTGCCTCGGGTGTGGAGGCGTCCAGCCAGTAGTGGCGGTGCTGGAAGGCGTAGGTGGGCAGGTCGACGTGGTGGGCGCCGGTGCCGGCGAAGGCCTGGGCCCAGTCGACGTCGACGCCGTGGACCCACAGCTCGCCGAGGGAGCTCAGGAAGCGGTCCAGGCCGCCGTCGTCCCGGCGCAGGGAACCGGTGACGACCGCGTCCTCGGCAGTGTCCTGGATGCTCATCGCGAGCACCGGATGCGGGCTGACCTCCACGAACACGGCGTGATCCTGGCCGGCGAGAGCCCGTACGGCCTCCTCGAACCGGACCGTGCGACGCAGGCCGCGATACCAGTACCCGGCATCCAGAACCTCCGTGTCCAACCAGTCGGCCTCCACCGTGGAGAAGAACGGCACCGCAGCGGCCTGCGGACGCACCTCGGCCAGGACCCGCGCCAGCTCCTCCTCGATCCGCTCCACGTGAGAGGTGTGCGAGGCGTAATCCACCGGAATACGACGAGCACGCACACCGTCGGCCTCACAGGCAGCGATCAGCTCGTCCAGAGCCT
>NZ_JAANNX010000111.1:0-9334 GCF_013363615.1 Streptomyces sp. CAI-85
TGTTCCCGCTCGGCGACACCCTCACCACCAAGGACGAGATCCGCGCCGAGGCCGAGCGGCGCGGCCTGGCCGTCGCCAAGAAGCCCGACTCCCACGACATCTGCTTCATCGCCGACGGCGACACCCAGGGCTTCCTCGCCGGCCGGCTCGGCCGGGCGGAGGGCGACATCGTCGACGAGTCCGGCGCGAAGATCGGCACCCACGAGGGCGCGTACGGCTTCACCATCGGCCAGCGCAAGGGCCTGCGCATCGGCACCCCCGCCGCCGACGGCAAGCCGCGCTACGTCCTCGACATCTCCCCGGTCGACAACACCGTCACCGTCGGCCCCGCCGCGTCCCTGGACGTGAGCGGACTGACCGCGATCAAGCCCCGCTGGTGCGGCACCGCCCCCACCGGCCCCGGCACCTACACCGCCCAGCTCCGCGCCCACGGCGGCGAGTGCGAGGTGACGGCGGAGCCGGTCGACGGCGAACTGCGCGTGACCTTCACCGAGCCCGTCCGCGGCGTGGCCCCCGGCCAGGCCATCGTCCTGTACGACGGCACGCGCGTGGTCGGCTCGGCGACGATCGCCTCGACCCTGCGGGCGACGGCCGGGGTCTCCTGACCCACGCCAGGCTCTAGCCGAAGAACTCCGCCAGCACCGGCGCCAGGACGTTCGGGTCGACCATGTGGGTCTCGCCCTCCAACGCGCGGTACGTGCCCTCCGGCACCGCCTCCGCGACCGCCCGGGCCGCCTCCCGCAGCCACGGCGGGCTGTCCCCGCCGGCCACCGCGAGCACCGGCACCCCGATGCCGGCCAGCCGGTCCCGGGGCACCCGGCCGCCCGCGAGGACCGCGTCGTCGTAGGCCAGCGTGGGCGCGATGGCCTCCATGCCGGCCCACATCGGCGACTGGCGGGCCCGCTGGATCATCTCCTCGGCCAGCCCCGTCAGCCGCAGGAACAACTCCACGGCGTCCCCGCGCCGGCCCCCGTCCAGCGCCTCGGTGAGCCGCTCGGTGTACGCGGCGCGCTCGTCGGCCGCCCCCTCGTCGAGCGCGTACGGCACCTCGTACACCGCCACCCGCCGCACCGGCAGCCCGCCCGCCGCCGCCTCAAGCGCCAGCGCGCCGCCCGAGGAGATGCCGTACAGGTCCGCCTCGCCGCCCGCCGCGTCGATCAGCGCGGCCAGGTCCTCGACCTCGCGCTCCACCGCGTACGGCGCCGTGTCACCGCTCCCGCCGCGGCCCCGGCGGTCGTACCACAGGACGGTGCACCGCCGCGCCAGCAGCCCGGCCAGGGGTGCCACGGTGCCGCCCGTGGACATCGCTCCGCTCACCAGGATCACCGCGGGACCCTGCCCCGCGCGCGCGTACGCGAGTTCCGTGCCGTCGCGCGAAATGGTCTTCTTGTCCATGCCAGAGCAGACTGCCGCACGGCACGGCGGTCATCGCCCTACGACACTTCCACTTTGCCTGCCGGGCGGGAGGCCCGGCCTTTCAGGGCCGGGGTGCATGCCCGTTCCTGCGTAGCGGGGCAGGGGTAGCCGGATCGCCGTCAGGGCGATCCTGCGTACCGGAGGACGCGACGGCGCGTCGCACTACGGAGATCAGCCATGAATTCAGGGAGCGGTCGTCGGTCGCAGCGGCGGCCACGGCGAGGGCGTGCACATCGTCCGGGAGACGAAGGTTCACATGCTTGGTCACAGGACCATTCTGGCATCGGTCCCAATGTGTAGCTATCATGGGACCATGAGTCGTTTTCGGATGCACCCGACGGGCGGGCAGGAGCAGCAGATGCTGCTGCACTGCGCGCATGCCCGGTACGTCTGGAACCTCGCCGTCGAGCAGCACGCGCACTGGCAGCGCGGGCGGAAGTCTGCTCCCGGGTTCGTCGAACAGTGCCGCCAGCTCACCGAGGCCCGAGGCGACAGTGAATGGCTCGGTGCCGGGAACGCCGACGTGCAGCAGCAGGCGCTCAAGGACTTCGCGAAGGCCAAGGACGCCCGCTTCACCTCGGGGTTCGGTGAGCCGACCTGGCGCAGGAAGTTCCGGCACGAGGGCTTCCGCGTCATCGGCACCGACCGCGTACCCGAGTACAACGAGGACGGCACACCGAGGCTGAACGCGAAGACCGGCAAGCAGGTCATGGGCCGCTCCGTCGTGGTGCGAAAGCTCAACCACCGGTGGGCGCAGGTCAAGGTGCCCGGCTGCGGCTGGGTCCGCTTCCGCCTCAGCGCGAAAGGCAAAGGGGCTCGGCTTCCGTCCGCGAAGACGTTCCGCGTCACCTTCCGCAACGGGCAGTGGCATGCGGCGTTCGCCGTCGTCCCCGAGCCGGGCCCGGCTCCGGGCACGGGCGAGGTCATCGGCATCGACCGGGGCGTGAGGATCACCGCCGCGCTTTCCGACGGCCGCACCCTCAACTGCCCCCAGCTCACCGTCAAGGAACGCGCGCAGATCCGCAAGCACCAGCGCCGCGCCGCACGCGCCCCCAAGGGCAGCGACTGCAAGCCGGCCGAGTACGCCAAGGCCGCCCGACTCAAGGCCCGTGAGGCGAACCGGCGCAAGGACTGGTGCGAGAAGACCAGCACGATGCTTGCCAAGTCGTTCGACCTGATCCGGTTCGAGAAGCTCAACATCAAGAACATGACGGCCAAGGCCAAGCCGAAGCCCGACCCCGACCGGCCCGGCCGGCACCTCAAGAACGGTCGCGCCGCCAAAGCCGGACTCAACCGGGGCATCCTCGCCCAGGGCTGGGGACTCCTGCGCCAACGCACCGAGCACAAGGCCCCCGGCCGGGTCGAGGACGTACCCGCCCCCTATACGAGTCTGCGGTGCAGCGACTGCGGATGGATCGACAAGAACTCGCGCAAGAGCCAAGCCGAGTTCGTCTGTTCCTCCTGCGGCTTCACCTGCAACGCGGACACCAACGCGAGTATCAACGTCGCGGCAGGACAGGGCGGGATTTTTCGCCCCCGGCCAACAGCCGGTGCCGGAGGGACGACACCCCGCAACGGGTCGAACGTCCGTGAACCTCAGCCTGAACAGGCTGGAATCCCCCTCTTCCAAGAGGGGGAGGATGTCAATTCGTAGAAGCAGAGGTGGCGTGGCGCGCCCTCGCCTACCTGGAGGAGAGCGCGGGCGTGCGGTGATGCGAGCATGGCGGACATGGCTACACATGTGATCACCGGGGCGGGCTCCGGCATCGGCGCCGCCGTCGCCCGCCGCCTCCACGCGCGCGGGGACGACCTCGTGCTGCACGCGCGCGACGCGGGCCGGGCGAAGGAACTGGCCGCCGCGTTCCCCGGGGCGCGGACCCTCGTCGGCGACCTCGCCGACCCCGACCGGCTGAGCTGGGCGTTCTCCCACCAGAGCCTGCCGGACCGGGTGGACTCGCTGCTGCACATCGCCGGAGTGGTCGACCTCGGTCCGGTCGGCGAACTGACCCCGAAGACCTGGCACCACCAGTTGAACGTCAACCTGGTCGCGCCCGCCGAGCTGACCCGCCACTTCCTGCCCCAACTGCGCACCACGCGCGGGCACGTGGTCTTCGTCAACTCCGGCGCGGGCCTGCGGGCGAGCGCCGACTGGTCCGCGTACGCCGCCTCCAAGCACGGCCTCAAGGCCCTCGCGGACGCGCTGCGCCACGAGGAGCACGGCAACGGCGTCCGCGTCACCTCCGTCTACCCCGGCCGCACCGCCAGCCCCATGCAGGCCAAGGTCCACCAGCAGGAGGGCAAGGAGTACGACGCCGACGAGTGGATCGACCCCGAGTCCGTCGCGACGACGATCCTGCTCGCCCTTGACCTGCCGCGGGACGCCGAGGTCAACGACCTCACCGTCCGCCCCGGACGGTGACGCGCGCATGAACGACAGCCAGAGCGGCGGCCAGAGCGACCGCCCGTTCGTGTTCGGCCCCGCCACCGGCGTCGGCTCCCTCCCCGGCGGGGACGCGCGCGAGGCCGCCAGGACCGCCACCGGGTCCTTCGAGGACTTCCCGTTCCTGCCGGAACTGCCGGCCCGCGGTCCCGGCGCCGACATGATCGGCCGCACCGCCGGCCTGCTCGTCGAGATGTACGCGCGCGTGGAGCCCAGCGGCTGGCGGCTCGGCGACCGGCCGGGCCGCGACACCCGGCGCGCCCGGTCCTGGCTGGGGGAGGACCTCGACGCCCTGGAGGAGTTCACCCAGGGACACGAGGGACCGCTGAAGGTCCAGGCCGTCGGCCCGTGGACGCTCGCCGCCGCACTGGAGCTGCGCAACGGCGAGGCCGTCCTCTCCGACCCCGGCGCCGTCCGCGACCTCGCCGCCTCCCTCGCCGAGGGCCTGCGGCTGCACCTCGCCGAGGTACGGCGCCGGGTACCCGGCGCCCAGCTCGTCCTCCAGCTCGACGAACCCTCCCTGACCGCCGTCCTGCGCGGCCATGTGCGCACCGCCAGCGGCTACCGCACCCACCGCGCCGTCGACCGCCAGCTCGTCGAGGCCACCCTCCGCGACGTCGCCGGCGTGCAGGAGGACGGCCCCGTCGTGGTCCACTCCTGCGCGCCGGACGTGCCGTTCGCCCTGCTGCGCCGGGCCGGGGTCGCCGGGATCTCCTTCGACTTCTCGCTGCTCACCGAGCGTGACGAGGAGGCGATCGGCGAGGCCGTGGAGGCGGGGACCCGGCTGCTCGCCGGTGTCGTACCCGGCACGGACACCGCATTGTCCGACCCTGCCGGTAGCGTCATGGGGGTCAGGACGCTGTGGCGCAGGCTGGGGCTGCGACCGGGGCTGCTCGCGGAGGCGGTCACGATCACCCCGGCGTGCGGTCTCGCGGGGGCCTCCCCGGCGTACGCCCGCAAGGCGCTCGCCCACTGCGTCCGGGCGGCGAGATCACTCGCGGACAACCCAGAGTAACGGGAGGACATGACGGTGGCCGGCGACAACCAAGCGGAGACGACGGTGCCCGCCGAGGCGCGGGAACAGCACGCGCAGCTCGCTGAGCAGATCGAGGAGCACCGCTTCCGGTACTACGTGAAGGACGCCCCCGTCGTCAGCGACGCGGAGTTCGACCGTCTCCTGCGCGCCCTGGAGGCGCTGGAGGAGGAGTACGCCGAGCTGCGCACGCCCGACTCGCCGACCCAGAAGGTCGCGGGCGCGTACGCCACGGAGTTCACGGCCGTCCAGCACCGCGAGCGCATGCTCTCCCTGGACAACGCCTTCGACGACCTGGAGCTGGCCGCCTGGGCGGAGCGCGTCCACAAGGACGTGGGCGCCTCCCCCTACCACTTCCTGTGCGAGCTGAAGGTCGACGGACTCGCCGTCAACCTCACCTACGAGAACGGCCGTCTGACCCGCGCGGCGACCCGCGGCGACGGCCGCACCGGCGAGGACATCACGCCCAACGTCCGCACCATCGCGGAGATCCCCGACCGGCTCACGGGCGACGGGGTGCCGCAGCTCGTGGAGATCCGCGGCGAGGTCTACTTCCCGATGGACAAGTTCCAGGAGCTGAACGCCCGTCTGGTCGAGGCCGGGGACAAGCCGTTCGCCAACCCGCGCAACGCGGCGGCCGGTTCACTGCGCCAGAAGGACCCGCGCGTCACCGCGACCCGCCCGCTGCACATGGTCGTCCACGGCATCGGCGCCCTGGAGGGCTACGAGAGCCCCGGCCGGCTCTCCGAGGCGTACGGCCTGCTCAAGTCCTGGGGCCTGCCCACCTCCCCGCACAACCGGGTCGTCGACGACCTCGACGGCGTACGCCGGTTCATCGCGCACTACGGCGAGAACCGGCACTCCGTGGAGCACGAGATCGACGGGGTCGTCGTCAAGCTCGACGAGATCCGCCTCCAGGGCCGGCTCGGCTCCACCGCCCGCGCGCCGCGCTGGGCGATCGCGTACAAGTACGCGCCCGAGGAGGTCAACACCAAGCTCGTCAACATCCGTGTGGGCGTGGGCCGTACGGGCCGGGTCACGCCGTACGCGCAGGTCGAGCCGGTGCATGTGGCCGGCTCCGAGGTCGAGTTCGCCACCCTGCACAACCAGGACGTCGTCAAGGCCAAGGGCGTCCTCATCGGGGACACCGTGGTGCTGCGCAAGGCCGGTGACGTGATCCCCGAGATCCTCGGCCCCGTCGCCGACCTGCGCGACGGCAGCGAGCGCGCGTTCGTGATGCCGGCCGAGTGCCCCGAGTGCGGCACCCCGCTGCGGCCGATGAAGGAGGGCGACGTCGACCTGCGCTGCCCCAACGCCCGCACCTGCCCCGCCCAGTTGCGCGAGCGGCTGTTCTACCTGGCCGGCCGCAAGGCGCTGGACATCGAGAACTTCGGCTATGTCGCGGCCGCCGCCCTCACCAAGCCGCTGGAGCCCGAGGACCCGCCGCTGCGCGACGAGGGCGACCTCTTCGACCTCACCGTCGACCGGCTGCTGCCCATCAGGGCGTACGTCCTCGACCAGGACAGCGGTCTGCCCAAGCGCGACCCGAAGACCGGCGAGGAGAAGATCGCCACCGTCTTCGCCAACCAGCAGGGCGAGCCGAAGAAGAACGCGCTGGCCATGCTGGCGAACATCGCCGCGGCCAAGGACCGCCCGCTCGCCCGGACCCTCACCGGCCTGTCGATCCGGCACGTCGGACCGGTCGCCGCCGAGGCGCTCGCCCGCGAGTTCCGCTCCATCGACCGGATCGAACAGGCCACCGAGGAGGAGCTGGCGGCGACCGAGGGCGTCGGGGCGATCATCGCCGCCTCCCTCAAGGAGTGGTTCGCCGAGGAGTGGCACCAGGAGATCATCCGCAAGTGGAGAGCCGCCGGCGTCCGCATGGAGGAGGAGGGCACCGGCGAGGACGAGGGCCCGCGCCCCCTTGAGGGCCTGACGGTCGTGGTCACCGGCACGCTCGAACACTTCACGCGCGACGGCGCCAAGGACGCCCTCCAGAGCCGTGGTGCGAAGGTGACCGGCTCGGTCTCCAAGAAGACGTCGTTCGTCGTCGTGGGCGACAACCCCGGCTCGAAGTACGACAAGGCCATGCAGCTCAAGGTGCCCGTGCTGGACGAGGACGGCTTCACGGTCCTCCTCGAAGAGGGCCCCGAGGCCGCGGCCGAGGCCGCCCTCCCGGTCGCCGAAGCCACCGCCGAAGCCGCCCCGCCGGCCGAGGAGTAGCCGAAAGCGGCGGTCGAAGACCACCCGATCGGCGTATACCTGACGCATCCGGGCGCCCGGGGCGCATTCGGGCAACCGTCGACGACCGCTGCCCGTGGAAGCCTTCCGCGGCCTACTGTTGGGGTATGCGCCTGCCGTGCCCAGCTACGGTCGGGGCATTCCCGTGCTCCTGGCGAGCGGGGGAAGGGTTTTCCAACGCGGCGCCGTTGACGGTTGTCGGGCAACGGGCCGCGTGGCGTGGGCACCGCCGGCTGTGAGAGGGACGGAATGGAACCGACCGAGAGCGCCGCTCCTGACTCATGGCTGCGCAGGCGCCGGGTCGCCGGCGTCTGGTGGGGCAGCCTGTGGGCGCCGCGGTCCGCACCGCACCCGGGCGGCACGGCGGGAGCACAGCCGCCGCCCGCCGCCCCCGACACCCGCCTCCCCGCACTGCCCGCCGGCCCCGCCGCGGCCTCCGCGACCGGCGGCCCGCACCCCGCCTCCGTCCTGCCCGACGCCGAGTCCGACCGGCACCCGTCCTGGCCCGCGCTGCCCGCCGCCGTCGTCGGGACCGCCGCCTTCGCGCTCGGCGCCGGCTTCTACCGCGCCTTCACCGGCGGCCACGCCCTCTTCCCGTGCGGCACCGTCGGCTGGTCGCTCGCCGTCCTCACCGGCGTCATCGTCGGCCACCTCGTCCTGCTCGGCCGCGCCCGCTGGTGGGGCGGCACCGGCTCCGGCGCCGCCCTCACCCTCGCCGTCCTGCTGCTCTACGGCTGGGTCCCGGCCGGCATGGTCAGCCTCACCGTCGTCGTCCTGGTCGGCATAGCCAGGCGCCACCGCTGGCGGCAGGGCGTCCTGCACGGCGCGGTGGACATCATCGGCATCGGCACCGGCGCGCTGCTGCTCGCCCTGTGCGGCCGGGTACCGTCCGTCGAACGGCCCTGGTACCCCGCCAACTGGACGCTGTACACCGCCCCGCAGGTCGTCCTGGTCGCCGTCGCCTATCTCGCCGTCACCCGCGTCCTGCTCTGGTACCTCAACGCCCCGCGCGCCGGCGGACTGCCGACCGTCGCCCGCACCGCCCTGGTCCGCCAGGGCCTGGTCGCCGTCGCGCTGCTCGGCATCGCCCCGCTGATCTGCGTGGTGGCCGTCGCCAAACCGATTCTGCTGCCGCTGTTCGCGATCCCGCTGATCGCCCTCGACTCCACCCTGTGGATCGCCCGGGCCCGCGCCGAGGAGCAGTTGCGCGACCCGCTGACCGGGCTGCCCAACCGGCAGTGGCTGCTGGAGCGGATCTGGACCGCCCTCGACGACGCCGAACGCATCGGCGCCCGGTCCGCGCTCATGCTGATCGACCTCGACCGGTTCCGGTCGGTCAACGACACCCTCGGACACCTCGCCGGCGACCGGCTCCTCCTCCAGATAGCCGAACGCCTGCGGCACGCGATACCCCGCGGGGCGGAGGTGGCGCGGCTCGGCGGTGACGAGTTCGCCGTCTTACTGCCCGTCGCCGACTCCACGACCTCCGCGACCCGGGTCGCCCGCGGCCTCGTCGCCCACCTCAGCTCGCCGCTCGATCTCGACGGGCTCACCCTCGTGCTGGAGGCCAGCGCCGGGGTCGCCGTCTTCCCCGACCACGCCGACGACGCCGAGGGCATGCTGCGCCGCGCCGACGTGGCGATGTACCAGGCCAAGCGGGACCGTACGGGCGTCGAGGTGTACGAGTCCAAGCGGGACTCCAACACCCCCGACCGGCTCGGACTGCTCGGCGATCTGCGGCGCGCGCTGGACGCGCACGAGGTGCAGCTCCACTACCAGCCGAAGGTCCGCTTCGACGGACAGGTGGCCGGACTCGAAGCCCTGGTGCGCTGGGTGCACCCGGAGCGCGGGAAGGTGCCGCCGGACGAGTTCATAGCGATCGCCGAGTCCTCCGGGCTGATGCCGCACCTCACCGAGTACGTCCTGGAGACCGCCCTCGGACAGGTCGCCGCCTGGCGCGCCCAGGGCCTCTTCGTACCGGTCGCGGTCAACGTCTCCCCGCGTGATGTCCACACCCCCGGCTTCGCCGGCTCCGTCGCCGCGCGCCTGGCCCGGCACGGGGTCCCGGCCGGCGCGCTCCAGTTGGAGATCACCGAACACGTCCTCCTGGAGGACCCCCAGCGCGCCGCCGACACGCTGAACGGCCTGACCGGGCACGGCGTGAAGATGTCCCTGGACGACTTCGGCACCGGCTACTCCTCCCT
>NZ_JAANNX010000112.1:0-9264 GCF_013363615.1 Streptomyces sp. CAI-85
GGCGCCGAGGGCGTCTTCGTCGGCTCCGGCATCTTCAAGTCCGGCGACCCGGCCAAGCGCGCCGCCGCCATCGTGAAGGCCACCACCTTCTACGACGACCCGAAGATCATCGCGGACGCGTCCCGCAACCTCGGCGAGGCCATGGTCGGCATCAACTGCGACACCCTCCCCGAGGCCGAGCGCTACGCCAACCGCGGCTGGTAGTCCCCGATGAGCACACCTGTCATCGGCGTCCTGGCCCTCCAGGGCGACGTACGGGAGCACCTCGTCGCCCTGGCCGCGGCCGACGCCGTGGCCAGGCCGGTGCGGCGCCCCGAGGAACTCGCCGAGGTGGACGGCCTGGTCATCCCCGGCGGCGAGTCCACCACCATCTCCAAGCTGGCCGTCCTGTTCGGCGTGATGGAACCTCTCCGCGCGCGGGTGCGGGCCGGGATGCCGGTCTACGGCACCTGCGCCGGCCTGATCATGCTCGCCGACAAGATCCTCGACCCGCGCTCGGGCCAGGAGACCGTCGGCGGGATCGACATGATCGTGCGCCGCAACGCCTTCGGACGCCAGAACGAGTCCTTCGAGGCGGCGGTCGACGTCAAGGGCGTCGAGGGCGATCCTGTAGAGGGCGTCTTCATCCGCGCCCCCTGGGTGGAGTCCGTGGGCGCCGCGGCCGAGGTGCTCGCCGAGCACGACGGCCATATCGTCGCGGTCCGTCAGGGCAACGCGCTGGCCACCTCGTTCCACCCGGAACTGACCGGCGACCACCGGATGCACGCCCTGTTCGTCGACATGGTGCGCGCGAACGGCACGGCGGAGTCCTTGTAGGATCTCTGGCGTTCGTTAGTTGGATGGTTACGCGAAGGAGACAGGCAGATGTCCGGCCACTCTAAATGGGCTACGACGAAGCACAAGAAGGCCGTGATCGACGCCAAGCGCGGCAAGCTCTTCGCGAAGCTGATCAAGAACATCGAGGTCGCCGCGCGGATGGGCGGCGTCGACCTCGAGGGCAACCCCACGCTGTACGACGCCGTCCAGAAGGCCAAGAAGCAGTCGGTCCCGAACAAGAACATCGACTCCGCGATCAAGCGCGGCGGCGGTCTCGAGGCCGGCGGCGCCGACTACGAGACGATCATGTACGAGGGCTACGGCCCGAACGGCGTCGCGGTGCTCATCGAGTGCCTCACCGACAACCGCAACCGCGCCGCCTCCGACGTGCGCGTGGCCATGACCCGCAACGGCGGCTCCATGGCCGACCCGGGCTCGGTGTCGTACCTGTTCAACCGCAAGGGCGTCGTCATCGTCCCCAAGGGCGAGCTGTCCGAGGACGACGTCCTCGGTGCCGTCCTGGACGCCGGTGCCGAGGAGGTCAACGACCTCGGCGAGTCCTTCGAGGTGCTCAGCGAGGCCACCGACCTGGTCGCCGTCCGCAGCGCCCTCCAGGACGCCGGGATCGACTACGACTCCGCCGAGGCCAACTTCGTCCCGACCATGCAGGTCGAGCTGGACGAGGAGGGCGCCAAGAAGATCTTCAAGCTGATCGACGCGCTGGAGGACAGCGACGACGTGCAGAACGTCTTCGCCAACTTCGACGTCAGCGACGAGATCATGGAGAAGGTCGACGCGTAACGCCGCCGCGGGCCGAGCGGATTCCGGCGGGCCGGTGGGACACACCCCACCGGCCCGCCGCCGTTGTCAGTGGCACCGGATAGCCTGCACGAACTGGGGGTACCGGCCGGCGAAGCCGGGGAGATGCAGGGGAGGGCGTGTGCGGGTACTCGGGGTCGACCCCGGACTGACGCGATGCGGTGTCGGAGTCGTCGAGGGCGTCGCGGGGCGGCCGTTGACGATGCTCGGCGTCGGAGTCGTCCGCACGCCCGCGGACGCCGAGTTGGGGCAGCGCCTGGTCGCCGTCGAGCAGGGCATCGAGCAGTGGCTCGACGAGCACCGGCCCGAATTCGTCGCCGTGGAGCGGGTGTTCAGCCAGCACAACGTCCGGACCGTGATGGGCACCGCCCAGGCCAGCGCCGTCGCCATGCTCTGCGCCGCCCGGCGCGGCATCCCCGTCGCCCTGCACACGCCCAGTGAGGTCAAGGCCGCCGTCACCGGCAGCGGCCGCGCCGACAAGGCCCAGGTCGGCGCCATGGTCACCCGGCTGCTCCGGCTCGCCGCGCCCCCCAAGCCCGCCGACGCCGCCGACGCCCTCGCCCTCGCCATCTGCCACATCTGGCGCGCTCCCGCGCAGAACCGGTTGCAGCAGGCCGTCGCCCTGCACGCGGCCGGCGTACCCCCGACATCGAAAGGCCGCAGAGGATGATCGCCTTCGTGAGCGGACCGGTCGCCGCCCTCGCCCCCGACTCCGCGGTGGTCGAGGTGGGCGGCATCGGCATCGCCGTCCAGTGCACACCCGACACCCTGTCCGGACTGCGCCTGGGCCGCCCGGCGAAACTGGCCACCTCCCTCGTCGTGCGCGAGGACTCCCTGACCCTGTACGGCTTCGCGGACGACGACGAGCGGCAGGTGTTCGAGCTGCTCCAGACCGCGAGCGGGGTCGGCCCGCGGCTCGCCCAGGCCATGCTCGCCGTGCACCGCCCCGACGCCCTGCGCCGCGCGGTGGCCACCGGTGACGAGAAGGCGCTGATCGCCGTCCCCGGCATCGGCAAGAAGGGCGCCCAGAAACTGCTCCTTGAGCTGAAGGACAGACTCGGCGAGCCGCTCGGCGCGCCCGCGCTCGGCGCCCCGGTCACCCAGGGCTGGCGCGACCAGTTGCACGCCGCCCTGATCGGCCTCGGCTACGCCACCCGCGAGGCCGACGAGGCCGTCACCGCCGTCACCCCGCAGGCCGAGGCCGCCGAGGGCGCCCCGCAGGTGGGCCACCTCCTCAAGGCCGCCCTCCAGACGCTGAACCGCGCCCGCTGACCCCACCACGCACCCCCGAGGCACATCCATGAACTGGGACGACACGACCGACACCGACGCCGCCGCGGACCGGCTGGTGGGCTCGGTCGCCGACCGCGAGGACCAGGCCGTCGAGGCCGCCCTGCGTCCCAAGGACCTCGGCGAGTTCATCGGCCAGGAGAAGGTCCGCGAACAGCTCGACCTCGTGCTGCGCGCCGCCCGCGCGCGCGGCGCCACCGCCGACCACGTGCTGCTCTCCGGCGCCCCCGGCCTCGGCAAGACCACCCTCTCCATGATCATCGCCGCCGAGATGGGCGCCCCCATCCGGATCACCTCCGGCCCCGCCATCCAGCACGCCGGCGACCTCGCCGCGATCCTCTCCTCCCTCCAGGAGGGCGAGGTCCTCTTCCTCGACGAGATCCACCGCATGTCCCGGCCCGCCGAGGAGATGCTCTACATGGCCATGGAGGACTTCCGGGTCGACGTGATCGTCGGCAAGGGCCCCGGCGCCACCGCCATCCCGCTCGAACTGCCGCCCTTCACCCTGGTCGGCGCCACCACCCGCGCGGGCCTGCTGCCGCCCCCGCTGCGCGACCGCTTCGGCTTCACCGCGCACATGGAGTTCTACGAGCCCACGGAGCTCCAGCGGGTCGTCCACCGCTCCGCGCACCTCCTCGACGTCGAGATCGACACCGCGGGCGCCGCCGAGATCGCCGGCCGCTCCCGCGGCACGCCCCGGATCGCCAACCGGCTGCTGCGCCGCGTCCGCGACTACGCGCAGGTCAAGGCGGACGGCGTGATCGACCGCCCGATCGCCTCGGCGGCCCTCGCGGTGTACGAGGTCGACGCCCGCGGGCTCGACCGGCTGGACCGGGCCGTCCTGGAGGCCCTGCTCAAGCTGTTCGGCGGCGGCCCGGTCGGCCTGTCCACGCTCGCCGTCGCCGTGGGGGAGGAGCGCGAGACCGTCGAGGAGGTCGCCGAACCGTTCCTCGTCCGGGAAGGACTCCTCGCCCGCACCCCGCGCGGCCGCGTCGCGACCCCGGCCGCCTGGGCGCATCTCGGCCTCACGCCGCCGCGCGCCGCGGGGTCCGGCGGGCAGCAAGATCTGTTCGGGACATGACCGCCGGATCTGTTCGGAGCATGACCACGGGGCGGGGACGGGGGACATCCGGGACGTCGGCGTGACATCGGGGACATCGGCGGGCCCGCGGGCGGGCCGTCGGCGGGGACATTCGCAAGGTCAGGAACCCAGGTGCCATGCTGAGCGTTGTTCCATGCACGCGGACTCGCTTAGACTCCGCCGATGCCGCCCTTGTCGGCGACACACATACCCCCATCCATCAGGCCGCTCACCATCGCGGTCGTCTGAAGGAAGTACCGACCCGTGAGTCTCGTGACCCTCCTCCCGTTCATCGTGCTCATCGGGGCCATGTTCCTGATGACCCGGTCGGCCAAGAAGAAGCAGCAGCAGGCGGCCGACATGCGGAACCAAATGCAGCCCGGCAGCGGTGTCCGCACCATCGGGGGCATGTACGCGACGGTGAAGGAGGTCAGTGACGACACGGTCCTCCTCGACGCCGGCCCCGGTGTGGAGCTGCTCTTCGCCAAGAACTCCATCGGCGCCGTCCTGACCGACGACGAGTACAACCGCATCGTCCACGGCATCGAGCACGACCTGAAGTCCGACTCCGACGTCGTCCCCGACGACGCCTCCTCCCTCACCAAGTCCGCCGACGCCGACGACTCCGCCGACGAAGCTGCCGCCGCCTCCGACGACGCGTCCGTCGACCTCGGCAAGAAGGACGCGACCGACGAGGTCGAGGAGCAGGCCGCCGAGGCCGAGGCCGACGAGGAGCCGAAGAAGACCGACGGCGACTCCGACGCGAAGAAGTAGTCACGCTCCCGGGGCGCACGGAACACACCCGTGCGCCCCGGGGTGTGCGCATCTCGCCGGAGATCCCGACTACATGTCATGGCCGCCGCAGCGCTGACCCGGCGCGGGGCGGCCCGAGAGGGAGTACGAGAAGGTGGCAGCACCCAAGAAGGGCCGGAGCGCGGGCGCCCAGAGCAAGCCAGGGCGCTCGCTGGCCTTGATCCTGATCGCCATCGTGGGGCTCACCGGAGGCATGTTCGCCTCCGGCCACACCACCCCGCGACTGGGCATCGACCTCGCCGGCGGTACCAGCATCACGCTGGAGGCGAAGGCCGACCAGGGGTCCGCGATCAACAAGGCCAACATGGACACCGCGGTCGAGATCATGAACCGTCGTGTCAACGGCCTGGGCGTCTCCGAGGCGGAGGTGCAGACCCAGGGCGACCGCAACATCATCGTGAACATCCCCAAGGGCACGAACTCCGAGGAAGCCCGGGCCCAGGTCGGCACCACCGCCAAGCTGTACTTCCGTCCCGTCCTCCAGCGCGAGGCACAGGGCGGCTCGGGGGACGCCACCCCGAGCACCGACCCCAGCGCCTCCGCCTCTCCCAGCGGCTCCGCCTCCCCGAGCGCGTCGCCCACGGACAAGGCCGCCGACAAGGCCGGCGACAAGGTCTCCGAGAGCTCCTCCAGCCCGTCGGCCGACGCCACCTCGCAGGGCCGCGCCGTCACCGACGCCCTGAAGAAGGCGCCCACGCCGTCCGGCAGCAGCACCCCGAAGGCCGACGACAGCCCCTCCGCGTCCGCCTCCGGTGACGGCGCCTCGGCCGCCGCGACGGACTACGCCACGCTCGACTGCACGAACCCCAAGCAGCGCGCCGCCGCCGGCAAGGACGCCAAGCGGGACCAGGACACCGTCGCCTGCGGCCAGGACGGCGAGGTGTGGAACAAGTTCCTGCTCGGCCCGGTCGACGTCGACGGCACGGAGGTCAAGAAGGCCCAGGCGACCTTCGACACCCAGACCGCCGCGGGCTGGCGGGTCGACATGACCTTCACCTCCGGCGGTGCGAAGAAGTTCGCCGACGTCACCTCCAAGCTGGCCCAGCAGACCAGCCCGCAGAACGAGTTCGCGATCGTTCTGGACGACGACGTCGTGTCCCACCCGTACGTCCAGACCGCCATCACCGGCGGCAACGCCTACATCTCCGGCAGCTTCACCCAGGACGAGGCCCAGAGCCTCGCCAACATGCTGTCCTACGGCGCGCTCCCGCTCTCCTTCAAGGAGCAGAGCGTCACCACCGTGACCGCCGCGCTCGGCGGTGACCAGCTCCACGCCGGTCTGCTCGCCGGCGCCATCGGCCTCGCCCTGGTCATCATCTACCTGGTGGCCTACTACCGCGGTCTGTCGCTCATCGCGATCGCCTCGCTGCTGGTCTCCGCGGCCCTGACCTACGTGCTCATGTCGCTGCTCGGCCCGGCCATCGGCTTCGCGCTGAACCTCCCGGCCGTCTGCGGAGCCATCGTCGCCATCGGTATCACGGCGGACTCGTTCATCGTGTACTTCGAACGCGTCCGCGACGAGATCCGCGAGGGCCGCACCCTGCGCCCCGCCGTCGAGCGGGCCTGGCCGCGCGCCCGGCGCACCATCCTGGTCTCCGACTTCGTGTCGTTCCTCGCCGCCGCGGTGCTCTTCGTCGTCACCGTCGGCAAGGTCCAGGGCTTCGCGTTCACGCTCGGTCTGACCACCGTCCTCGACGTGGTCGTGGTGTTCTTCTTCACCAAGCCGCTGATGACGCTCATCGCCCGCCGCAAGTTCTTCGCCGGCGGCCACAAGTGGTCCGGCCTCGATCCGAAGAGCCTGGGCGCCCAGCCGCCCCTGCGTCGCACCCGCCGCCCGTCCGGTCTTGGCGCCGGCCCTGTCGACACGAAGGAGGCGTGAGCGATGTCGAAGTTCGGCAACCTCGGCGCCCGACTGCACCGTGGCGAGATCAGCTACGACTTCATCGGCCACCGCAAGCTCTGGTACGGCATCTCGATCCTGATCACCATCACGGCCATCGTCGGCCTGGCGGTGCGCGGCCTGAACATGGGCATCGACTTCCAGGGCGGTGCGGTCTTCACCACGGAGAAGACCAGCGTCTCCGTCTCCCAGGCCGAGGAGTTCGCGACGGACGCCTCCGGCCATGACGCGGTCGTGCAGAAGCTGGGCAACGGCACGCTGCGCATCCAGATCGCCGGCATGGACACCGAGCAGTCCGACCAGATCAAGACCGAGCTGGCCAAGGACTTCAAGGTCGACCCGGAGTCGATCGCCGCCGACCTGGTCGGCCCGAGCTGGGGCGACCAGATCGCCAACAAGGCATGGCAGGGCCTGGCGATCTTCATGGTCCTGGTCGTGATCTATCTGGCGATCGCCTTCGAGTGGCGCATGGCCATCGCGGCGCTGATCGCACTGATCCACGACATCACCATCACGGTCGGCATCTACGCCCTCGTCGGCTTCGAGGTCACGCCCGGCACGGTGATCGGTCTGCTGACCATCCTCGGTTACTCGCTGTACGACACGGTGGTCGTGTTCGACTCCCTCAAGGAACAGACCAAGGACCTCACCAAGCAGACGCGCTACACCTACAGCGAGGTCGCCAACCGGTCGATCAACGGCACCCTGGTGCGCTCGATCAACACCACGGTCGTCGCGCTGCTGCCGGTGGCGGGCCTGCTGTTCATCGGCGGCGGCTTCCTCGGCGCGGGCACGCTCAACGACATCTCGCTGTCGCTGTTCGTCGGCCTCGCCGCCGGTGCCTACTCGTCGATCTTCATCGCCACGCCGCTCGTCGCGGACCTCAAGGAGCGCGAGCCGCAGATGCGGGCCCTGAAGAAGCGGGTCCTGGCCAAGCGCGCCCAGACCGCCTCCGACGACGGCATCTCGGACGGCCAGGGCTACGACACCGAGGACGCCACCCCGGCCGTCGTCGGACCGCGCGACCAGTCCGCGCCGCGCAGCCGTCGCCGGCCCTCCGGGAAGCGGCGATGACCGACGTCGAGGAGCTGCTGCTCAGCCGGATCCGCGATGTGGCGGACTACCCGGAGCCGGGTGTGATGTTCAAGGACATCACCCCGCTCCTGGCGGACCCCGCCGCGTTCACGGCGCTGACCGACGCCTTCGCCGAGATCGCCGAACGCACCGGCGCCACCAAGATCGTCGGCCTGGAGGCCCGGGGCTTCATCCTCGGCGCCCCCGTCGCGGTCCGGGCCGGCCTCGGCTTCATCCCCGTACGCAAGGCGGGCAAGCTCCCCGGAGCCACCCTCAGCCAGGCGTACGACCTGGAGTACGGCTCGGCCGAGATCGAGGTGCACGCCGAGGACCTCACGGCCGACGACCGCGTCCTCGTGGTCGACGACGTGCTGGCCACCGGCGGCACCGCCGAGGCGTCGATCCGGCTCGTCCAGCGCGCGGGCGCCGCGGTCGCGGGCGTCGCCGTCCTGATGGAACTGAGCTTCCTCGACGGCCGCCCCCGCCTCCAGTCGGCCCTGTCCGGAGCCCCGTTGGAGGCACTGCTCACCGTCTGACCACGGCCGTACGCCATGGTCGTACGTCACAGGGGCGGGCCCGGAGGAATCCGGTGCCCGCCCTCCGTGTTCCCCAGGTGGACGGCCCTCACAGTGGCCTGAAGGCGATCCCTGAGCCCGGGATCGCTACGATGGGTCCTCCGGGGCCTGACCGGGGGAACCGGATCGCGCACGAGGAGTCCTCTTGCCAGACGAGGCCCAGCACCTGACCGCAGCCAAGCCCGACTCCGCCGCGGGCGCCGCGGCCGAGCCCGCGGCGCACGCGCAGGACGGCGGCGGGCCGGTCGAGCACGACCGATCCGCGCCCGCCGACAAGCCGGCCGAGCGGACCCGTCCCAAGCCGGCCCCGCCCGAGCGGTCCCCGGCCACCCCCGCCGCGCGCCCGGCCGCCGGACAGCCGGCCGCCCGCTCCGGCGGCTCCTCCAACCGCGTCCGCGCCCGCCTCGCCCGGCTCGGCGTCCAGCGCGCCAACCCCTACAACCCGGTCCTGGAACCGCTGCTGCGCATAGTCCGCAGCAACGACCCCAAGATCGAGACGTCGACCCTGCGCCAGATCGAGAAGGCGTACCAGGTCGCCGAGCGCTGGCACCGCGGCCAGAAGCGCAAGAGCGGCGACCCCTACATCACCCACCCCCTCGCGGTGACCACGATCCTCGCCGAACTGGGTATGGATCCGGCCACCCTCATGGCGGGCCTGCTGCACGACACCGTCGAGGACACCGAGTACGGCCTCGACGACCTGCGCCGTGACTTCGGCGACGTCGTCGCGCTGCTCGTCGACGGCGTCACCAAGCTGGACAAGGTCAAGTTCGGCGAGGCCGCGCAGGCCGAGACCGTGCGCAAGATGGTCGTCGCCATGGCCAAGGACCCCCGCGTCCTGGTCATCAAGCTCGCCGACCGCCTGCACAACATGCGCACCATGCGCTACCTCAAGC
>NZ_JAANNX010000037.1:0-50991 GCF_013363615.1 Streptomyces sp. CAI-85
GGCGTCCGCAATGACCCCTTTTGCTAGTTGTGGTCGTATTCGCCGGTGCGGGTGTTCGTGTGAGCTGGCTCTCAATGTGCAGGTCAGGGCCGGTTATGGCATGCTCATGGCGTCCATTATGCCCCACTAAGTCACATCGTAGGTGATGTGGGTCATGTGGGGTGCTTCACCGATCGAGCCCCTGTCCGCCCAGGCACGCGGTTCGACCGGGCGAGGTAATCCCGAGGCGGCCCGGCTGGCGGAGGGCCACCACTCCGGGCAAGGATCGCTGGGTGGGGCACAGTGACGGACGTCCGGACGGACACGAGCTGGATCTCAGGGCCATCGGCGACGCCTTGACGGGTGCCGCGCTGACCACCGGTCGCCGGCACCGGCTGGCGGAGCGCAACGAAGCCTTCCGGGAGCTGTTCGGCGGCTGGGAGATCGGCGCCGAGGCCGCCGACGCCCTCCCCGGCTCCCGGTACGCGCCCCTGATCGAGGCTCTGGACCGCGCGGGGCACCTCGGAAAGCCGAGTCGGGTGGACCGGCCCCTGACCGCCACGGGACCGTCGGCAGCCGGGGCCGGGACCGCGCGGGACTGTGTCGTGACCTGCACCCCCGTGGCGACCGGGCACGGGACCGCGGTGCTGGTCCTCGCCACCCCGCTGCCGGAATCCTCCCCGGCCCCGGAGGACCCCGCGCCGTCCCCGGCGGACGCGGACCGGCTCCGTGCGCTGCGGCGCTTCGAGACGCTGCTCGCCGCGTCCCAGCAGGTCGTGTGGAAGCAGAACCTCGACGGCGAGCTGAGCCTCCTGTCGCTCACCCCCGACGACCTCGGCGGGCGGCCGTGGCGGCACGAGAGCCGGCAGGCGTGGATCGAGTTCGTGCATCCCAAGGACCGGGCCCGGCTGGACAGCGAGATGGAGGCGGCGAAGAGCGGCGGCAGCCCCTTCACCGCCGTCGTCCGGGTGCGGGAGGCGGACTCGCCGGACGTCTACCGGCACGTACGCATCTCCGCGGCGCCCGTGCTGGACGGCGACACGGTCCTGGAGTGGGTCGGCACCACCCGGGATGCCGAGGAGGAGTGGCGCGTGCGCACGCGGGACCGTCTCCTGGCGCGTATGGCCCAGGCGCCGACGGCCCGCGATCTGTCCGAGGCGTTCTCCGTCACCTCGGCCGCGGTCGTTCCCGAGCTGTTCGACGCTCTGGCGGTCTTCCTGCTGCGCCCGCCCGGCGACTCCGCGTTCCCCTCGCGGCACGCCGGCCGCTACACCACCGCCGGCGGGCGGACTTCGGTCACCGCCCCCGGGGTGCCGCCGCCCCCGCCCCTTCCCGAAGGATTCGAGCTGGGGCCGCTGGCGCGGCAGGCGCTCGACGAGGGGCGCACCCGACTGCTCACGTTTCCGGAGGGGCGTCCTCCGGGCGATCTCGTCTCCGGCCTGTCCGGGACGTGGCTGGAGCGGGCGGGGGCGACGAGTCTCGCGCTGATCCCCGTCGTCGTCGACGGCGAACCGGTCGCGCTCGCCTCCGCCGCGACCTGCCGCGGCAACCCCCCGCCCAGCAGCGCCGACCTCGCTCTGCTGGAAGAGGTGCTGGAACGCATGAGCGGTCCACTGCGCCGGACCATCGAGCACCAGTCCGTGCGCGCCACCGCGCTGGCGCTCCAGCGTTCCCTGCTGATCCCGCCGCCCACCGTCACCGGGGGCGAGGTCGCCGCCTCCTACCGGCCGGCGAGTTCGACCGCGGAGATCGGCGGCGACTGGTACGACGCGCTCGGCCTGTCCGACGGGGCCCTCGCCCTCACCATCGGGGACATCGCCGGTCACGATCTGGTGGCCGCCACCGCCATGAGCCAGCTCCACGGCATGCTCCGCGGCATCATCTTCGACCGCGCGGCAGGCCAACGCCCGGGCGAGAGCCTCAGCCGGCTCGACACCGTGGCCCAGGGGCTGGAGATCGCGCCGCTCGTCACCGCCGTCCATGTGGTGCTCCGCCGGAAGCCGTCCGGGCACTGGAGCGCGGTGCTGTCCAACGCCGGCCATCCGCCTCCCCTGCTGATTCCCGCCACCGCGCCGGCCCGGTACCTGTCCACCCCCGGTGGGGCGGACCCGCCGCTGTGCGTGGCGCCGGGCCTGGCGCGGACGGACTGGAGCCTGGATCTCGCCCCGGGTGACACGCTGCTGCTCTACACCGACGGTCTGGTGGAGGTCCCCGGCGAGGACATCGCCGACGGCCTCGACCGCCTCGCCCGCCACATGGACAGGGCCTCCCTCCGCGCCCTGCCGCTCGCCGCCGTCATCGACGATCTCCTCAGCCGCCTCGAGAACCAGAGCGACGACGTCGCGATCATCGGGTTCAGGGGGAGCTGAGGGTCGTTCCCATGGGGGGGCGGAGACGGTCACCCGTCCTGGGTGAACGTCGCGTGGAAGCGGCGGGTTTCGTCCAGGGTGCGGACCGGGCCCGTGAGGGTGACCGTCGTCGTCAGGCGGATGTCCGTCGTCGAGGCCGACAGACGCAGCTCCAGGTCGCCCGGCTCGACGACGCGGTGACCGTCGTGGCCGGTGAAGGAGGCGACGTCCGCGGGGACCGTGACCCGCAGGCGGCGGGCCTCGCCCGGTTCCAGGGGGACGCGGTCGTAGCCGACGAGGCGCTGCACCGGCTGGACGACGGAGGCCACCGGGTCGTGCAGATAGAGCTGGACCACCTCGGTGCCGGGACGTTCGCCCGTGTTGCGGACCGTGAAGGTGAGGGTGAACTCGCCTTCCGTCGAGGCCCGCCCCGTCTCCACGGTGAGGTCGCTCCAGGCGAACGTCGTGTAGCTCAGCCCGTGGCCGAAGCCGAACGCCGGGGTCGGGTCGATGTTGGACACATCGCTGACCTGGGCCAGCCGGGCGCCGAGGTAGGTGGTCGGCTGGGCCCCGGGACGGCGCGGCACGCTGACCGGCAGGCGCCCGGACGGGTTGGTACGGCCGCTGAGCACGCCGGCGATCGCCCGGGTGCCCTCGACCCCGGGGAAGAAGGACTGCACGATCGCCGCCGACTCGTCCACGGCGCGGCCGAGGGCGTAGGGCCGGCCGGCGAGCAGCACGGTGACGACGGGACGGCCGGTGTCGAGCAGGAGGTCGAGCAGGTGCTGCTGCGCACCGGGCAGGGTGAGCGACTCCGCGTCGCAGCCCTCGCCGCTGGTGCCCCGGCCGAACAGTCCCGCACGGTCGCCGAGGGCGGCGACGACGAGGTCCGCCCCGCGGGCCGCGTCGACCGCCTCCTCCATGCCGGAGAGGTCTCCGTCGTCGACGCCGGTGCCGCGGAAGACCTGGATGTCCGCGCCCGGGAACTCGGCCGCGAGGCTGTGGTACAGGGTGGGCAGGTCGATGCCGACCGATGTGTCCGGGTGCTGGACGCCGACGTGCAGGGGGAAGGAGTAGCACCCGAGTACGGCGGTGGCCTCCATCGCGTTGGGTCCGACGAGCGCGATCCGGAGGGGCTCGGCGAGCGGCAGGACACCGTTGTTGCTGAGCAGGACCACCGCCTTCTCGGCGATCTCGCGCGCCAGTTCGCGGTTGGCGGGCGGGTCCAGGTCGACCGTGCCGCGCAGCGCCTCCGGGTGGTCGACGTCGGCTCCGCGCAGCGCGGCCGGCACCGGGCTCCAGTCGGGGTCGAGCATGCCGAGCTGGGCCTTCTGGAGCAGGACCCGGCGCAGGGCGACGTCGATGAGCGACTCCGGGACACGGCCGTCCTTGACCGCCTGGACCAGGGGTTCGCCGAAGGTCTTCACGGTGGGCAGTTCGATGTCGACGCCCGCTGTGAGGGCGGTGCCGGCGGCGTCGGCCCAGTCGGCGGCGACGCCGTGCAGGGTCCTGAGGAAGGCGATGCCGAAGTAGTCGGCGACGACGGTGCCGTCGAAACCCCAGGTGTCGCGGAGCAGTCCGGTGAGCAGTCGCCGGTCGGCGGCGGCGGGTATGCCGTCGGTGTCGTTGTAGGCGTGCATCACGGAGCGGGCGCCGCCCTCGCGCACGGCCATCTCGAACGGGGGGAGCAGGACGTCGGCGCGTTCACGGTGTCCGACCGCCGCCGGGGCGAGGTTGCGGCCCGCCCGGGAGGCGGAGTAGCCGACGAAGTGCTTGAGGGTGGCGACGACCCCGGCCGATTCCAGGCCCTGTACGTAGGCCGTGCCGATGGTGCCGACGAGGTAGGGGTCCTCGCCGATGGTCTCCTCCACGCGTCCCCAGCGGGCGTCGCGCACCACGTCGAGGACCGGGGCGAGGCCCTGGTGGACACCGACGGACCGCAGGTCACGGCCGATGGCGGCGGCCATCCTGCGTACGGTCCCGGGGTCGAAGGTGGCGCCCCAGGACAGCGGGACGGGGTAGGCGGTGGCACCCCAGGCGGCGAAGCCGGCGAGACATTCCTCGTGGGCGAGTGCGGGGATGCCGAAGCGGTTGGCCGCGACGATGCGTGCCTGGGTGCGCTGGAGGGACAGGGCGCCGAGCGCGGGATCGACGGGCACGGTGCCGAAGGGCCGGGTGAGCTGGCCGAGTCCGGCCGGCAGCAGCGCGTCGAGATCGACCGCCTCTTCCATGTCGTGCTGATGGGGGGCCACTTCGCCGCCCTGGTCGGAGGCCCCGACCCAGACTCCGTAGAGCTGGGCGATCTTCTCCTCCAGGGTCATGGCGTCCATCAGGGCCGCGACTCTGGTCGTGGCGGGGCGGGTCGGATCGTTCCAGACGGGGGTTTCGGGGGTGGTCTCTACGGCCACGGTGGCGGTCACTTTCCTCCGACGCCCATCAGGCCCTGGACCAGGGCGCGACGGGCGAACAGGTAGACGAGCAGGACGGGCAGCATGGAGAGCATCACGGCCCCCAGCAGGCCGGGGATGTCGATGCCGTGTTCGGTCTGGAAGTTGTACAGACCCAGCGTGATCACCTTGGTGGAGTCGGACTGGGTCAGCACGAGCGGGAACAGGAAGCCGTTCCATGCCTGGAGCGCGGCGAACACGGTGATCGTGGACAGGCCGCCGCGGGAGAGCGGTACGACCAACTGGAAGAACATGCGGCGCGGAGTCGCTCCGTCCACGGCCATGGCCTCGAACAGTTCCGGGGAGATGTCCCGCATGGAGCCGCTGAGGATCAGCGCCGACATCGGCAGGCAGAACGCCGCCGTCGGCAGGATCACGCCGAGAAGATTGTCGTACAGCCCGGCTTCGCTGATCAGGTAGAACATCGGGACGATCACGGCCTGGGCCGGGATGGCGAGACCCAGCAGGAACAGCCGGAAGACCTGGGAGGTCACCCTGCTGCGGCTGCGGACGATGGCGTACGAGAGCGGCGGGACCAGGACCAGCACCAGTCCGACCACCGCCGCGGTGACGACGATCGTGTTGAGGAAGTACTGGCCGAAGCCGGCGTCGAACGCCCCGAGATAGTTGTCCAGGGTGAAGGTGTCGGGCACCGACACGGGGCCGTTCTCGGCGTAGTCGCCACGGGTCCGCAGGGTGGCGGCGAGCATCACGTACAGCGGCAGGCCCACCAGGAACAGCCAGACCAGCGAGCCCGCTCCGGCCAGGTAGTTGGGACGGCGCCTCATGACACACCCTCCATGGAGCTGCGCATCTTGTCGTAGCCCGACACCCGGACGACGACGAGCGAGATGACGGTGGCCGCGACGACCAGGGTGAGGGCGATCGCCGAGCCGGTGCCGAAGTCGAAGCCCTTGAACGCCTTCTCGTACATGTAGTAGGCGCTGATGGTGGTGTCCGTGCCGGGTCCGCCCTGGGTGAGGATGAGGACCGTCTCGAACGTGGTCAGACCGCCGACGGTCATGAGGATCATGGAGGTGATCATCGAGTTGCGGAGCTGGGGCAGGGTGATGTGGAAGAACTGCCGGTAGCGGCCGGCTCCGTCGATCTCCGCGGCCTGGTAGAGCACCTCGGGGACGGCGCGGGCGGCGCCTTGGTAGATCAGTGTGTGGAAGGGCGTGAACTGCCAGGTGCTCACGAACGCCAGCACGCCGATCGCGGTGGCCTGCTCACCGAACAGGTTGCCGTCGCCGAACAGCCAGGTGGCCTCGGCGGGGATACCGAAGTTGGGGTCGAGCAGGGCCCGCCACAGCACGGAGACGGCGGTCGCCGACAGCAGCAGCGGGACGAAGTAGATGGCGGAGAGCACGGCACGGTTGCGCTGGTGGCCGGCGGCCCAGACACCCAGCAGGATACTGAGGGGCGTCTGTACGACGATCCCGAGCACCGTCAGGAGCAGGGTGATCCAGATGCTCTGGAGCATCACCGGGTCGTCGAGGAGACGCGACCAGTTGTCCATGCCCACGAAGCGGGGGGATCCGAGTCCGTTCCAGCTCATGAAGGACAGCACCGCGACCATGATCAGGGGAACGATCGCGAAGAGGGTGAAGAAGAAGGCGGCGGGCAGCGCCCAGCCGAAGCCGGGCCTTCCCACGTTCGCGGCGGGCGAGCCGGCCGGCCGCCGCCGAGCCCCGGTGCGGGACTTGGCGGCGGGCGGGGGGCTCTTGATGTCGGTCGTCATGAGCCGTTCATTCGGTCGGGAGGGCCTGCATGGCCTTGATGAAGCCGTCCGCGTCGATCTGGCCGTTGAAGAACTGCTGCACGGCCTGCTGGATGGGCGTGCCCGCGGCCGGCGGGTACGCCTGGTCCCAGGAGAGCTGGAACGCGGGGGCCTTGGCGACCAGGTCGTACTGGAAGCGCGAGTAGTCGGGGTTCGCCGAGGAGTCGAGGAACTGTGACGTGTTCGTCGTCGTCGGCAGGTTGCCGATGGCGAGCTGCGCCTTCACGAACTCGTCCGAGTACATGAGCTTCAGGAACTCGGCGACCGCTTCCGGGTGCTTGGTCTTCTTCAGCACGGAGTAGAAGTTGTTGGTGTTGCCGACGACGTTCGCGGCGTCGCCCTTGCCACCGGGCACGGACGGGAACGTGGTGTAGCCGAGGTCCTTCTCCGCGAACGCCTTGGCGTCCTGCTGCTGCTGGGCGTAGTACCACGAGCCCATCAGCTCGAAGCCGGCCTTGCCCGAGGCCAGCAGCGCCGGTGAGGCGCCGTTGGTGTACTTCACCGAGTCGTAGTTCTTGCCGAAGGCGCCGGCGTCGACGAGGTCCCTGATCATGCCCAGGGCCTTCTTGCTGTCGTCGCTCTCCCACGCCTGCTTGTCGCCCTCCAGGGCCTTCTGGAACAGGCCCGGCCCGGCGATACGGTCGTAGAGGTACTCGAACCACATGAGCGTCGGCCACCGGTCGCCGCCACCGAGGGCTATCGGGGTGACGCCTTCGGCCTTGAGCTTCTTGACCGCGTCGAGCAGCTCGTCCCAGGTCTGGGGCGGGGTGACGCCGGCCTCGTCCAGGACCTTCTTGTTGTGGAACAGCAGGACGGGCTGCGTGCCGCGCATCGGCACCCCGTACGGCTTGCCGTCGACGACCGCGCTGTTGAAGACCGACGGCAGGAAGCTCTTGTCCAGGTCGGGGTTCTTCTTGATGAAGTCGTCCAGCGGCAGCAGCAGGCCGGCCTCGACGAACGGCTGGATGCTGCCGCCGCCCCAGTTGAAGAAGACGTCCGGCGCCTGCGGGGTGCTGATGATCGTCTGGAGCTTCTGCTGGTAGTCGGCACCGGGGATGGTGTCGAGTACGGCCTTCACGTCGGACGTCTTGTTGAAGGTGTCGACGATCTGCTTCTCGACCTTGTTGCTGGCGTCACCGTAGACCAGAACATGGATCTTGCCGTCGTCCGACGACGCCTCGCCGCTGCCGCAGGCGGAGAGGCTCAGCGCCAGGGCGAGCGTCGCACCGCAGGCGACCAGTCTGGGCAAGTGCGCACGTGTCTTCATCGTTCGCCTTTCGAAAGTTTCGGCCTCATTACCGAAAGTCTTTGCGTGGGGGACATTAGGTCAGACCCGTGACGCGGTCAACGGTCGAACAGGCAGCCGTTCAAACCGTTACGGACGCCCATGGCTATACCCTGCTGACATGCACGACGACGAGGAGAGCGGCAGGGTGACCCTGGCCGAGGTGGCGAAAGCGGCCGGTGTGTCGATGCCGACAGTTTCGAAGGTCCTCAACGGACGTTCGGATGTCTCCCGTGTGACACGGGCCAAGGTCGAGCACCTGCTGGACGCCCACGGCTATCGCCGCCGCGCCCGGACGCCGTCCCGGTCGCCCCTGGTCGAGCTGGTGTTCCACGAGCTGGACAGCATCTGGGCGATGGAACTGATCAAGGGCGTGGAGCAGGTGGCACGGGCCAACGGGGCGACGGTCGTCCTCACCGCGAGCGGCACCCGCCACATGCCCGCGCCGGAGTGGCTCGACGGGGTGCTGCGCAGGCGGCCGGTGGGCGTCGTCCTGGTCTTCTCAGCCCTTCCGCAGGACGTCAAACAGCAGCTCAGGACTGCGGCCATCCCCTTCGTCGTCATCGACCCCGCGGGCGACCCCGACCCCGACGTGCCGTCGGTCGGCTCCGCGAACTGGTCGGGCGGCCTCGCGGCCACCCGGCACCTCACCGCACAGGGCCACACACGCGTCGCGATCATCACGGGCCCCGAGGACATGCTGTGCTCGCTGGCCCGGCTCGACGGCTACCGCTCGGCCATGGCGATGGCGGGCCTGGACGTCGACCCGAGCCTGATCCGTTTCGGCGACTTCCACGTACAGGGCGGCTTCGACCGGGCCATGAGCCTGCTCGACGGCCCCGACCGGCCGACGGCGATCTTCGCGGGCAGCGACCTCCAGGCACTCGGCGTCCTGGAGGCGGCCCGGCTCAAGGGGCTGAACGTACCGCGCGACCTGTCAGTGGTCGGCTACGACGACGTCCCCCTAGCCCAGTGGTCGAGCCCCCCGCTCACCACGGTCCACCAGCCCCTCCGCCAGATGGCGGAACAGGCCACCCGAATGCTGTTCCGCCAGCACGAACCGAGCGAAGAGGCCCAGCGCATCGAGCTGGCGACGCATCTGGTGGTACGGCAAAGCACGGGGACGGTGGGGGGCGGAGTGTGACGGGGAGGGCGGCGGACGGAGGCCCTGCCGGACCGCACCGGGTCGCGTGTGGCTGGCGGGCCGGGGCTAGAGGGCACGGTGGGCGGCGTTGGGCGGCGTTGGAGGTAGCTAGGCGAGGAAAGCCATCAGCCGGTCGTTCACCTGGTTCGGCTCGGTGAGCGGCAGGGAGTGATGGGTGGCCGCGGGGAGCACCGCCACCTCCCCCTGTACGAGCATCCGGCGGGCTCGGTCGGCGACCTTGGCGGCGTGGTGGGCGCGGCTGTGTTCCGCGAGCAGGACCAGGACCGGTATGCGGAGGTCGGCGATCCGGGGGGCGGGAGCCGGTGATCGGCTTCCGGCCGGGAACGGTGGTGGCCAGCGCGTAGAGACGCTGCCAGGTCTCGTCCGGGTGTGTACCTGCCGTCTCCCAGGCCAGGAAGGCGCGGGCCCGGGCCTCGCTCGGGCGGATCAGCGTGGGGAGCGCGCGCAGCAGATAGCCGGGGCGGAATCCGGCGAAGACCTGGGTGGGGTCCACGAGGGCGAGGCGGTCCACCCGCTGCGGTGCGTGCAGGGCGTACCTGGCGGCAATCCAGGCGCCGTACGAGTGGCCGCACAGGTGCGTGCGGGCGATCCCGAGGCCGTCCAGCAGCGCGTCCAGCCAGGCCATCAGATCGTTCGCGTTCTTCAGTGGCGTGCCCCGGCGTTCCGTGCGGCCGGCGTCGCCCAGCAGGTCCACGGCGTGGACCCGGTATCGCTCGCCGAGGGCCGGCGCGTTGGCGAACCAGACGAGGCCGGTGGCGGAGCCGCCGGGCAGCAGCACCAGCGGCGCGCCGTCCGCCGCGCCGTACACATGAACTCGGGTGGGCCCGTACGGCGTAGCGATGTCGCGCTCCTCCGTGGACTCGGGCCAGCGGGCGCGGAGTTCGTCGTAGGCGCGGTCGAAGGCGGGCAGGGACACGGGGATTCCTCTCGCCAGGCGATAATCTCGCTCAGCGAGATATTACGTCACGTCGAGGAGGATGCATGGACGAAGATCAGAACCCGGCGATGGGACTGGTCCACTTGCTGCGTGCGGTCACCGTGGAGTTCGACCTGCTCGGCGCCGAGTTCGCCGCGCGCCACAGCCTGCATCCCACCGATGTGCGCGCGCTGATCCACCTGCTGGACGCGGCACGCGCCGGCACGCGGGCCACGCCCGGCCGGCTCGGCGAGCAACTACGACTGAACTCTGCCGGGACCACCGCCCTCGTGGACCGACTCGAACGGCTCGGCCTGGTCCAGCGCAGCCGGGACACCGCGGACCGACGCCGCGTACTTCTGAACGTGACGGAGAAGGCCACGGAACTCGGATGGGCCTTCTTCGGACCGGTGATCAGCGAGGTGGTGACGGCCGCGGAGAGCTTCGAGGCGGGCGAATTGGAGACGGTGCGTCGCTTTCTGACCGCGGTACTGGAGTCCACCGGGCGGAGGGGTGCGGGCTGAAGGCGCTCTGGTGGGTACCGCGTAACGACAGGGGCGGCAGACCAAATTGACCGGCAATTTATGCGCCGAGTTCTTGCAGGCCCGGCGCGATCGTCAGGCACGCGACGGTCCCATGAATCACTGGGTCATCCAACGGCTGGGCCCTGACCGTACAGGGCGGCAGGCCAAGCACCCCCGTTGTCACCGCCGTCCGTCATGCTCTGCCCATGCATGACGACGCCTTCTGGAAGCTCATCGAAAGCTGCACACCGTCCATGCCCGACCCTGACGCCGGACAACTGGCCGCGGCACTGACACGCCGTCTCTGCGCTGAGCCACTGGCGACAGTCATCGGGTTCGCTGAACAACTGTCATGGGCGCTCTACCGACTGGACCGCAAAGAGTACGGGCAGGGTCTGTCGAGCGACAGCTTCCTCTACACTCGCGCGGCCATCGTGGCCGCTGGCCGGGAAACCTATGAAGCAGTGCTTCATGATCCGCAACTGTTCGCTCCGTATGCACGAGACCTGGTCTGGGCAGAGAGCCTGCTCTACGTGCCCGACGAGACATACCGACACCTCACCGGCGAGGAGTGGGATCGCGGGACCCGCTACTCCTACGAGTCGTACTCGAACAGGGCGGGATGGGGCGACGAATAGCGCCAACGGCCTCACACACCAAAGGAACGCTCCAGCAGGACGGGGACCATGGCAGAAGTCAGTGGATGGATCTGGCGACGCAACTTGCGGTCGTTTCTGGAACTGTTGTCGCTATACGTCGGATACGACTTCGACGCCACGGATTGGGACACGGTGGCCTTGGCGTTGGCGGGCACGGACGACGAGCACGCCGATCACTGGTACTCGTATCCCTTGGTCGGCAGCATGCACGAGATACAGGTCCGGCTTGCCCGCTCCGTCGGCGGCGACGAAGTCTCCGTGACCGTGAGCGGTGTCGTGACGGCGGAGTTGGAGCTGCGAGCGGACACCCTGCTGTCTGCGTTCGCGGCCGGCTGAGGCCGGGCAGGACGCGGGATGCCTTGCCATACTGGCGGCGGGGGGCGTTATGGGAGAACAGCGTTTATCGCGGCAGGAACTGATACGGCGTCGGCGTCGCAGCGGCTTCGTCGGCCGGCGTGGGGAGATGACCGCGTTCCGGGAGAATCTCGGCCGGGATCCGGAAGCCGACGACTATCAGTTCCTTTTCCATGTGCGAGGCAACGCCGGCGTGGGCAAGACGTCGCTCGTGCGGCAGTGGGAAGCGGTGGCCCACGAGCAGGGTGCGCTGACGGTGTATCTCGACGACAGCGTGCACAGCGCTGTGGAAGCGATGGAGGAGATCGGTGAGCGGCTGGGGCGTCAGGGCCTGGAGCTGCGAAGGTTCGGCAAGCTGCTCACGACGTTCCGTCAGCGCGACCACGAGGCTCAGTCTGCGCAGGGTACGGGGACGGCCGCGGAGGACGGCGGCGCGGCGCAGCCGCCCGCGGCCTCCCTGTCGGGCTCGCTCGCCGCACAGGTGGGCTTGGTGGGCCTCGGGATGGTGCCGGTCGTCGGTGCCGTCGCCGGCGCGGTCGATCCGCAGCAGGTCGCCCAGGGCGCGGACCGGCTGCGGGCCGCGCTCGGCGCGCGGTTGCGCTCCCACGACGACGTCCGACTCGTCATGGACCCGGTGCGCAGCCTGACCCCGGTGTTCCTGGAGGACCTGGCGGAGGCGGCGCGGCGGCGGCCGTGGGTGGTGCTGATCTTCGACGTGTACGAGCGGACGGGACCGGCTCTGGACGAGTGGCTGCGCGACATCGCCTTCGGCGAGGTGCACGGAACGCTGCCGGCCAACGTCCAGATCGTCCTGTCCGGTCAGGGCCGCCTGGACGCCCGGTGCTGGGGTGACTGGCTCGACCTGGTCACCGAGGTGCCGCTGGACGTGTTCACCGAGGAGGAGGCCCGAGCGCTGCTGGCGCTGCGGGGCGTCACCGATGAGCGGGTTGTCGAGGTCGTGCTGCGCCTCTCAGGCAGGCTTCCTGTCCTGGTCCATACCCTGGCGCAGGCCCGGCCCGACTCGGCTCAGACGGTCGACGATCCTTCGGGAACCGCGGTGGAGCGGTTCTTGAAGTGGGAGATGGACCCGTCACGGCGGGCCACCGCCCTTGCCTGCGCCCTGCCGTTGCAGTTCGACGAGGACCTCTACCGGGCCATCGCCCCGCCGGAGGCCGCCGAGCAGTACTCCTGGCTGCGCAGACTGGCCTTCGTCACCGACCAGGCCGGCCGGTGCCGGTACCACGACGTGGTACGAGTTCCCATGCTCCGGCTGCAACGCACCCAGTCCCCCGCCCGGTGGCGTGCCGCGCACGAACTGCTCGCGGAGACGTTCCGCACCTGGCGGGCGCAGCGGGAGGAGGTCGTGCCGGTCGAGGACCACTGGGACGACGCGGGCTGGCGCGAACACCGTTCGAACGAGACGTACCACCGCCTGTGCGGCGATCCGCGCCGGGCCCTGCCCGAGGCGCTCGCGGAGATCGTCCATGCCTGTGAGCACGAAAGCGGCACGGCCCGGCGCTGGGCACGGCTTCTCGCCCAGGCCGGGGCGGACGGTGCGGACGAGGGCGTGGTGGCCTGGGGGGAGCGGCTGACCGCTGCGTCCCGGGACGACGGCTCGACCGTCATGGCCGTCCTTGACGCACTGCTCGCCCACCCGGGTATGGACAGTGCGGGACACGTGCATGCACGAGTCGTCCGGGGGCGTCTCCATCGGCGTACACAGCGGCACGAGCCGGCGATCAGGGACTTCAGCGCGGCGTTGGCCCTGGAGCCGCAGAACGGCGACGCCCTGGTGGGACGTGCCCTCACTCATGAGCAGAGGGGGAATCTGGAGGACGCTCTCGCCGACTTGGACGAGGTGATCCGCATCCGCCCGGACGGGGCGTGGAACCACGTGTATCGGGGGCACGTCCGCCTGGCGGCCGGGCGTCACGCCGAAGCGCTCGCCGATTTCGACCGGGCCGTCGAACTCGATCCGGAACAGGACTGGGCCCTTGCCAGTCGCGCCGGGCTGCACCGCACGCGCGGGCGCCTTGAGGAGGCGCTGGCGGATCTGGATCGCGCCCTGCGCATCGATCCGGAGTACATGTGGGCTTACGCGGAGCGGTCGCGCTGCCTGTGGAGGCTGCAACGGTGGGACGAAGCGGTCCGTGACATGACCCGGGCTGCCGATCTGGACTCACCGTCGGAGTGGCACCGCGCTTCCCTCGCCGAACTGCACCTGTTTCTCGGACGACACGCGGAAGCCTTTCGCGAGGCCGACCAGGCCCTGGCCGACCCGGACGAAACCGGCCCGCGCAGCCGTGCCTGGACGTACGCCGTCCGTGCCTGGGCACAGCACGGCCTGGGCCGCGACGCCGAAGCCCTGGCCGACCTGGACCATGCGGTGTCCCTCGACGACTCGTACTGGTCGGCGTTCGAGATGCGCGGATGGCTGCACTGGGAGGCGGGACGACTCACCGAAGCGGAGCGGGACTTCGACCGTGCTCTTTCCGCCGAGCACCGGCTCGAGCCTGGGTGCCTGGTGGGGCGTGGCGTGGTCCGCCTGTACGCGCAGCGGTACGCGGAGGCCGTCGACGACTTCGCCCGGGCCTTCACCATCCAGTTCGGCATCCCCGAGGCGGAAGACGAGATCGCCAGCCCCCTCGTCGACCTCCTGAAGGAACATCTGCCGACGAACCGCGCCCCCGTCACGGCCGCGATCGGACTTGGGGCGCTTGTCACTCACCAAGTGCAGTGGCCGGGACTGACCCGACGAGTAGGCTCCGTCCTCGCCCTGCGTCCCAGCCCCCGACTGCTGCTGGGAGGCGTCGGACTGCTGCGCCGTGTCCTTGCCGAACTCGATGAACAGCCTGACGGCGCAGACGACCGGCGCACCGCCTGGTCCCGGAGCCTCCTGTCCCCCATCCTGCGCATACTGAGTTCGCGGGGCGCTGGTTTACCACCGTGACGGCGACCGGAGGTTGCTGTTCGTGCTCGTCGGCTCCGGCCCGCCGGTCTCCTCCGGCGGGGCCGGGAGCCTGCCGGAGAAGACCGTGCGGTGGGTTCGGCCGGCTCAGATCACTCCGAGGAGGCCGCTGCCGCCGAGGCGGGTGCTGTCCTTCTGCGGGAGGCCGACGGACGGGGCGGTGAACATGCGGCTGCCCTTGCCGGTGGGTCCTGCGGTGCCTCCGGGGAAGACCCATACGGCGCCGGTGTAGTTGTCCTCCGCCGCCGAACTGACGAAGAGTTCCGGTCGGCCGTCCTTGTTGATGTCGCCGACGGCCACGGTGGTGCCGAAGTTGTCCTCGAGTTCACTGGCCCCGGGGACGTGAGTGGTGTCCTGGGTGAAGGCGTAGGCGCCACCGCCCAGGGCGCCGGTGCGGCGCCCTGGGACGACCGTGACCTGCCCCGCGTCCGTCTTGCCCGTGTCCTCGTGCGGCGCGCCGATCACGATGTCCGCCAGCCCGTCCCGGTTGAGGTCGGCCACCGCGAGGGCACCGCCGAAGCCGTCTCCCTTCTCGCTCGCGCCAGGAACACCCGAGGTGTTCTGGGTGAGCTGCACGGGGCGGGCATCCCGCGCGATGCCATGTGCCGAGCCGTACCAGACGAGCACCCTGCCGCCGGTCGCGCCGTCGGCTCCGGCCTTGTCCGGCTCGTCGGGGTCCCCGGCGACGAGGTCGGCGTATCCGTCGCCGTTGATGTCCCCGGTGGCCGCGATCAGGCCGTTGCCCTTCTGCTGTGCGCCGTCGTGGGCGGGGTCGACGTACACCTCCCCGCCGCTGAGGTCGCTCAGCCGGAGCGTGACGGCCACCTCGTCCGGGAAGCCGTCGCGGTCGAAGTCGCCCAGCGCGACGCTTCCGACGGAAGGGGTGTCCTGGTTCTGCACGGCCGCGCCGTACGTGCCACGGCTGCTGAACGGCCCCGTGAAACGCATCGAGCCCCCGTATCCGGCGACGAGCACCTCGGTCTTCGCACCAGGGCCCGTGCTCAGCGCCGCGACGTCCAGGCCGTAGTAGCCGCCGGCATCGCTCTCGGGCAGGTCGGTGCCGGAGGTCAGCCCCTTCTTGCTGCCCCAAAGGACAGTCACCTCCCCGGCGTCCCGGCCTCGCGCGGTGTCCTCGTAGGGGGCGGAGACCACCAGGTCCGCGTAGCCGTCCCGGTTCAGGTCCGCCGTGGCGGTGGCGCCACCGAATCCGTCGTACGGCTCAGCCGTGCCCGGAATCCCCGCGGTGTTCTGCGTGACGATCGCCCTGCGGGACGCCGACAGGCCCGACTTCGATCCGTAGAGCACCACCACGGCGCCCGCTCCCGCCTTGCCCGCTACGTTCGCCCCCGGAGCGGGCAGTACGGCGTCGCGGTAGCCGTCGCCGTTGAAGTCACCGGGCACCGCCCCGTGCACGGCCACTGCGGGCGCGGCCGACAGCAGTGCGGCGCCCATGGCCGCGGCGACCACAAGGGCTCCCGTCCGCCAACCGCCGTGCAGAACCTGCCCGTTGATCATCAGTCAGTTCCCCTCCCCCGTGACGCGCGCGGTGTGCGCCGCGATCAAGACATCCTAGAGCGAGCCCCCGAAGTGCCAGGAACCGCCCGGGGGTTCGGCTGTCCGGTGGTCGCGGCACGCTGAAATCCCTACTCGGAGCGGGCAGTCGGCTATTCGCCCGACCTCGGACAGCGAGGGGACGGCCGGACTCCGATCACGTGACGTGCGCGGCGATGGTCCGTGCACACTCCATCGACTCGGCGAGCGTGGTGTCCACCCCCAGGCCATGGAGCATGCCCCGGTGGACCGCGCCCGCCTGGGACGCCGCCATTCCAATGACCCGGGCACCCGCACGGGCCATCGCGGCCTCCCCCCTGGAACCACCGTCGAGAACGATCGCCTCAGTAGTCACCGCGCCACAGCGGACTCCGTTCAGCGATCTGCCACCCAGTGGGCGTCTGCCGGCCAGGATCCCGTGGCGACGATCTGCTTCACGAGCCTGCACGCCTCAAGGATCGGCACAGTGTCCTGATCCGGGTACTCGTCGTCCTGCCCGTTGGAGAGGACGAACCCCTTGCTCGAGCCCTGAGCCCCGGGGTCCACGGCATGCTCGCCCGGATCGTCCCCGTCCTCAAGCAGCACCACCATCGCACGCTCGGCATTCGTCACGAAGGCCAGCGATCGTCCCGACGAACTGGTCAGCCACGTCTCAAGTCGCCCACTGTCGATCCTCGACCGAAGGGCTCCCAGCACCGTCTCCGAACTCACAGGGACAGGGCTGTCCTCATTGATCACCCAAGACTCGATCACGAGCACGACCTTAGAGCCTGCCTCCCTGAGTCGAGTGACTGACTGCCGGTCAGACGAACCTGTTCACGTGGGGGTTTGGTTTGCCAGCCATCGGGTCCAAGCCTGCGTCGAACCGGTGTTCCTGCTCCTCATAATGGACGAAACAACCACAGGCCATTGGTCGAGGTTCGGTCCGGTCATCAGCTAACCGAGTTCGTTTGCGTTGCATCCACTGCCCCAAGGCAGCACTCAGTCAGCACCCAGGTCACTCCGAGCACTCCGCCCTCCGTTGACGACAGTTCGCGGAACCCGGCCGTGCAACCGGTGATCGACGCCTGCCAGCCGTTTTCTGTCGGCGCAGGCGGGAGGACGATCAGGTCGTCGATGGAGCCGCCACACCCGGGACTGGCGCGTACGACCACCTCTTCAGTCGCCGTCCAGCACAGTGGCTCCCACTGCGACGGCCTGCAACAGGCGGGTGAGGCGTGGTTCGAAGTCGAGGGCGGCGTGCCCCCAGCGGGGGTTCTTGGCGTAGAGCTCCGCGAGCGTGGGCGTCGGGTGGGCGACCTGCCAGAGGTATGCGGTGAGGCCGAGTGCCGCGGCGACCAACTCCTGGGCCTGTGCGGTCGTGAGGGTGTCGGAGGAGGCGGTGAGGGCGTCGACGATGCCGTCGTGGGCCGCGAAGGAGTTGGTCTTGAAACGGCGGGCCCGTTCGATGTCGACCTCGCCCTCGAGGCTGAGCGGCACGTGGGTGAGCAGGTCACAGAAGAGGGGCTGGGCGGTCAGGGTGGCGGCAACGGCGGCGGCGGACTCGGCCGGTGTCAGGTTCCGGGCGTCCGCCAGGTGGGCGGTGAGGCTGTCGTGCCACTGGTTCCAGCCGCGTTCGGCCAGCTCCAGCAGGAGTTCTTCCTTGCTGTCGAAGTAGCGTCGCACGGCGGACGGGTGCAGGCCGGCGGCCTCCGTCACGGCCGCGAGCGTCACGTGCCGCACTCCCCCGCGGGCAACCGCGAGAGCGCGCGCCGCGTCGAGCAGATCCTCGGTACGACGGAGCTTGGCCTCTGGGGAACGGGCGCGGCTCTGCATGCCCTCAGCCTAACGCACGCGGGATGCGTTAGAGCGGCGGGCATGCTAGCGTCGATTTAACGCAATGACATTGCGCTATCAGCCCCGACCCTTGTCGACGCATATCGGTTTAACGCGGGCTGATTGCGTAATTAGCCATGCGCTCCAACCCCCCACCTACTGAACGGACTTCCCCATGCATGCCGCCGTCGTCACGACTTTCGGCTCGCCCGATGTCTTCGAACTCACCGAACTTCCCGACCCCTCCCCCGGACCCGGGCAAGTCGCCATCGACGTCACCCACGCTGCGGTGGGACTGATCGACGTGTACCTCCGCCAGGGTCTGTACAAGGACCAGCAGGGGCTGCCGCAGCCGCCCTACGTGCCCGGACTGGAGGTGGCCGGCACCGTCCGTGCGCTGGGCGAAGGAGTTGAGGGTCTGCGGGTCGGCGAACCGGTGGTGACGCTGTCGGGCACCGGCGCCGAGGGCGGGTACGCCTCCGTCGCGGTCGTCGACGCCGCGATGACCGTCAGGCTGGAGGGCAGTGGCGTCGATCCGGCGCTGGCGGTGGCAGCCGTGCCCAACGCCGCGACCGCCTACCTCGCTCTCACCGAGGTGGCGCACCTCAAGGCCGGCGAACATGTCCTCGTACACGGGGCGTTGGGCGGGCTGGCGTCGGCCTTTCCCGGCATGGCGCGCACCCTGGGCGCGGCCGGCGTGACCGGCACGGTGCGTCGCCCTTCGCTGGAGCGTGCGCGTGCCTCCGCCCTGCCCTATGACGAGGTGCTCGCCAGTGACGACTTCGCCGAGGCTGTCGGCGACCGGCGCTTCGACGTCGTCGTGGATCCGGTCGGCGGCCAGGTACGCACGGACAGCCTGCGTGTGATGGCCCCGTTGGGGCGGATGCTGCTGGTGGGCAACGCCAGTGGCGACTGGCAGCACACCGTGCCCACCAACCACCTCTGGGGCGGCAACCTCGCGATGCTCGGCTTCGCCGTCGGCTACCACCTGCCCGACCACCCGGAGCAGGCCCGCCCCGCTGCCCGCGCCGCGCTGGAGGCGATACGCCAGGGCCTGATGCCGATCGACGTCCAGACCCTGCCGTTGTCCCAGGCGGCGGAAGCGCACCGTCGTATCGAGAACGGATCGGTGGGAGGGAGGCTCGTGCTCACGCCCTGACCGCGTGCGTGACGGTCGGTGGTCCATCGGCGGCCGGGCCTGGTCCGCACACTCTGTCGGGCGCGGCCCGTCGTCGTACCCCGCAGGCGCCCGGCACCTGTCGGGTCGCGACGCCTTCACGGCAGGCTCACGACACGTCGGCTGCACTCGCCTCGGCAGGTTTCTCGGGTGTTTGGTGGTCTGGACGATCGGCCGCGGCCGCCGCGGCACGCCGCGCCGCTTCGACACGCCGGTTGCTGGTCATGGATGCCGTGACGGCCGTCATCGACAGGAGGAGTACGGCGGCGGCATAGAGCGGAGTGCGGATGTCGTGGGTGGTGGCCGGCCAGCCGCCGAGGAAGGCTCCGACGGGGGCGGCGCACATGGCCGGCATGCGGGAGGCGGAGGCGACTCGGCCCATCAGGTGGGCCGGGACGATCGCCTGGCGGAGGGAGGGGCCGAGGACCATCGTGGCGCCCATTCCTGCCCCGCAGAGGGCGAGCGGCAGCCCGGCGACGTACGGGTTCGGGGCGGCGGCCAGGCCCAGGATGGCGAGTCCTTCGACGGCGGCCGTGCAGGTCAGTGCGGTGCCGGTGCCGAGGCGGTCGTGCGCGAAGAGGGCGAGGACGGTCTCCACGGCGAGGAAGGCGACGTTCCCGACCGCAGGGCGGAGCGCCAGCCCGAGCAGCAGCCGGTCCCGGAAGACGTACGACGCCCCGGCCCGCGCCTGTCGGAGCAGCGAATCGCCGGCCTCCGGGACGGGCCGGGGCATGGCGGGCAGGGTGCGGACGAGCAGTGCGGAGAGCATGAAGGACGCCGCGTTGGCGCTCTCCAGGAGTGCGGGGTCGCGGCGGAGCAGGTCCGGCAGGTAGGCCGTGGCGGCGGTGTCGAAGAGGAGTCCGCCGAGGCCGAGCAGGAAGGCGACGGCCGCGAGCAGCGGAATGCTCAGGATGTCGAGTACGGCCGCCGCCGCGGGTATCCCGATCAGCACCGCACGTGCCGCGTCGGTGACCCACATCGTGCGCCGACGGTCCCAACGGTCCACCAGCGCGGCGTGCGTGACGCCGTCACCGAGCGAGGAGATCGTCTGCGCGCTCCACAGCCGTCCGAACCCGGTCGGCAACTTCCGTATGTCCGAGGTCACTTGGCGTCCCTTCCCGTCTGCTCGCGCGTCGCCGGGTGGAACAGTGCGAAGACGAGCGACGCGTCCGGCAGGGACGGATCGGACAGTTCCCGGTACTCGTCCGCCAGTGCCTCAAGTCGCGCCCCCAGCTCCGCGAACTGCTCCTCGGTGAGCCGCAGATGGGCCATCCGTACGTGCCGCTCGGTGACCCCCCGGACCTTCCGCGTCCGCACCACCTTCGCCAGCCCGGCCCGCTCCAGCAGCCGTACGTGATAGCTGGAACTACCCTTCGCCAGAACGACCTTCTCGGCAATCTGCGTGATCGTCGCCGACTGGAACCGGAGCGCGCGGGCGCCCGGGTCTTACGGACGCCCCGCGTCTGCCGTCCGGCGTGCGAAGTCCTTCCGTCAGCGCCTCCCCGCCGCCACGTGGGCGGGCGGGGAGGTCGGCTGCGGTATCGGCGTCACGCTGGTTCGATCTGCCGGATAGATCCACCGAGGATGGCCGGTGCTGTCGGTTCCAAGTAGCCGCGCGTCACGCGCCGTTGGGGCGCTCCAGGCGCTGGCCGGGCCGAGGGGTGGACGTGGAGGGGACCGGGCGGGACGGGTGGGTCTCTTCGTCCTTGTGGTCGCGGCAGGAGCACGACGTGGTGTAGCTGATCACGACCTCGGGCGTGCCGGTGGCGTCCTGGGTGGCGATCGCTCCGGTGGCCGAGGAGGTGACGTACGACGAACCCGCGCCGCCACCACCGCCGTTGACCCCGCCGGCCCCGCCGCCGAACCAGCCGCCTCCGCCGGCGCCCGCTCGCGCTCCTGCGGTGCCGCCCCTGCCGGGCCCGCCGGTCAGGCCGCCGTTGTTGCCGCCGGTGCCCGCCGTGCTGCCGCCGCCTCCGCCGCCCGCGCCGCCCGCGTTGCCGCCGTTGCCGCCGGCCGCGCCGCCTCCTCCGCCGCCTCCGGCGACCGTGGCGGCGCTGCCGCCGCCCAGGCCGCCCTGGGTGGCGCCACCGGTCTGGCCGGGGCCGCCGTTGCCGCCGTTCCCGCCCGCCGTGCCGAAGGTGCCACCGCTGCTGCCCGGCACTCCGTCGGTGCCGGTTCCGCCGGTGCCCGCCGCGCCGCCGGCGCCGGCGCCGTTTCCGCCGCCCGCCCCGACCGTGCCGGTGCCGGCCGCCGTGGGACCTCCGCCCCCGCCGCCGCCCGCCACCACGAGCCGCGGGTCGCCGGCCGCGCCGGTGGGCGTGCAGCCGAGAGCGGTCACCGAGCAGATCTGGATCGCGCTGGCGCCTCCGCCACCCGCACCGCCGGTGCCGGCGGTTCCTCCGCCGCCGGAGCCGCCGATGTTGCCGCTGCCCGCTCCTCCGACCTCCACGTACAGGGTCCGTCCGGCCGACACCGGCAGGTTGGCCGTCACCTCGGCGCCGAATCCGCCCGCACCGCCGTCCGTCCCCGCGGCGCCGGGGGCTCCGACGACCGTGACGCTGATCTGGGAAACCCCCTGGGGCACGACGAACGTCGTCTCGCCGGTCACGGTGTACGTGCAGGTGGTGACGGTTGCGTAGACCCGGCAGGGGCCCGGATCGCCGACCGGTCCGGCGTAGGCGGATCCGGCCGCCGCCGGTACCGCGGCGAGAGCCGGTACGAGGGTGAGTGCGGCGGTCACCGCGTTGACGCGCCGCCGGGGTCTGCGGGGTGCCGGGGGCACGTGATCGTGGACAGCCATGGTGGGACTTCCCTTCGTCGAGGCACTTCGTCGGACAGGTCGAGAGCGCGGCTGCGCGCCGCCCGCCGGGGATCCGTGCCGGCCGTGGCACCGTCCGGCGTGCGGCTGCATGGAGCCGATGACCTGGCCGCGCCTCCGCCGGATGCTGCCTTCCCGTACGGCGACGTCGTGAGCGCAGAGCCGCGGCGGATTCGCCCGAACGGCTGCGAGAAGGGGGACAGCCGCGCGTCGTCTAGGTGAATGCGGGGGGCCGGTGGGAGAGTGGCGAGGGCTCTGCGTGTCCGTGGAACCCCGCCCTCACCTGACCCAGGCCAACGCCGGACGGCCTCGCACCTCGCGGCGTCTTCGGTCCCGGTGGCCGGTCGAGTGCCTCACCGAACCAGGACGCGCGCCCGCAGCCCGCCCCAGCGCGCGTCCCGGAATCGGGGGTCACACTCACCACAAGACTCGTCGGAGACCTCCCCCCCGGAGGCGTCGTTCCGAGTCGGAGCAGACGGCTGCCGACCGATCAGCCGCCGCTGGGGTTCAGGACGTTGCCGTTGACGCAGTGGTTGACGGTGTTGCCGTTCCACGCGCCGCCCACCGGGACGACCGCCAGCTCCTGGAAGCAGACGGACGCGGCACTGAAGTTCCAGTCGCTGGCGGCGTTGACCCCCGCCCCGAAGTTGCTGTCGTCGTCGGCGTGGGCGGGGGCGGCCAGCGCCAGGCTCGTGAGAGCCAGGGCGGTCACAGAGATGATCTTCTTCATGGCCCGCCAACCTGCGGTGATCGGCCGTGGTTACGGCGCCACGGCAACTTTCCACCTGACGCCTCTCACACTGGCACCCATCTGGGCCCTGCTGGACCTGGCAGACTGTGCGCCATTTGGGGGGAGAACAGCGTGCCGGATGAGCTGACCGTCCGCCGGATACTCGGAGACCAGCCCTTCGCCGAGATCGGCCGGCCCGTGTGGGCGATGGCCGACGCGCGTCATGGCTGTGTCATCGCGGCCGGTGACCTCGGACATGTCATGTGGCGCGGTACGGGGCAATGGCTCGGTCATCGGATCGGCGTGTACGAGGCCGGCACGCTCCGTCCGCGCCATGTCGTCGCCTCCCGGTACCCCGTATGTGCCGTCGAACCGCACCCCGAGCTGCCGCTCGTCGCCGTCGGCACCGGCCGTTACGACGGATCGTGGGACTTCCAGGGGGAGTTGCTCCTGCTGCACCTGGAGACCGGGCAGGTGACGAACCTGCTCTGCAAGAGCCGCCAAGTGCGTCATCTGCGCTGGCTGGAGGACGACGGCAGGCTCGCGATGCTGCTCTCCCCGGAGGACAAGGACGGCGGTTTCCGCAAGGGCTTCGAGCTGGCCGTGGCGGCGGACGACTGGCTGTCCGCTCCGGCCGGACTGGTCGACCCCGACGACACCCGCCATCCGATGGTCGAGAGCGGGCTCCTCTACGACCCACGGGTGGAGGACACCCTCGCGCGGCTGACGGAGGGGCGTTGGCGGCGGCGCGCGGAGGTGCGGGACCTGGCGGTGCTGGCCGACGGCCGGGTGCTCGCCACCGGCCTGCACACGGACCTGGAGTGCTGGGATCCGTCGGGCACACCGACGTGGGCTCTTCCCGCGGACGGGAAGGGGAGCGTACGGGTCGAGGCCGCCCCTGACGGCGAGTCGGCGTGGGTGACGTATCAAGGGCACCGGCGCGACGAGGGAACGGGGCGCCTGGTCGACCGTGCGATCGCCGTGCAGCGGGTATCCACGGCGGGCGGCGACGTGGTGGATACCATGGACGTGCCGTCGGCCCCCGCGCTGCACGCCACGGCCGACGGCTGGCTCGCCGTACGTCCGCAGGGGCGCGACGCACACCCCGCGCTGCTCCTCGCCCCCACGCACCAGGAGGCCGCGCGCCTCGACCTCTCCCCCAGCCGCTCCAACTCCCCCGCGCTGCGCGTCAAGCACAGCGACCGACTGCTGTACGTGGACGGCGGCCGCGGCCCGGACGACGACTCACCCTGGATCCACGCGATCGACCCTCCCGGCGCCCACGGCCCCGCCACCGTACGGGCCTTGTTCCCTCTGCGCTGGGATCCGACGTCCGCCATCCAGCCCTGGTACGGCCCCGCCGTCGAGCTGAGTGACAGCCTCGTCCACGCGGGACGGTCGTACGAACCGGGCGCCACCTATCTGGACTCCCGCGAGGGCACGTACGTCGCGAGCCGCCAACTCCCGGACGGGCAGGCACGTTGGGTGCACCTCACCGACAAGCCGCTCGCCGATCTCGACGGCGACGAGCGGAGGGTGTACGTCGTGTATCTCAACGGTGAGGTGGAGATCCTGGACGCGGTTACGGGTGAGGTGCGAGCCCGGCACACCTTGCGCGCGCACGGCCACGCGGTGACGCCGGTGTCCGCGGCGTACCGGGCGGATCAACGACGCCTGGTCGTCGGGACGTTGGACGGACGGATCCTGGACTGCTCGGTCCCGGGTTGAGCAGGTCGGCGAACACCTTCCCGTTCGGATACCCGGGCGCGGCTTGAGTGGATCAGAGGAGCGAAGGCAGCGGCGCCGTCGATGAGCCTCACGCACCACCTTGTGCGAAGCACTGGCGCAGCGCACCGGGGGCACCTGGCGATGAGCGGCGTTCAGATGGTCGCAGATCGTTCTTCCGTGTCCGGTTCGGCTTCCTCGGTGGCGGCCCAGGTGGAGAGGAGGCGCAGTCCCTGTTCGGAGGGTGAGCCGGGTTCGGCGGTGTAGATGGTGAGCGTGAGACCGGGCGCGGCAGCCATCTCCAGGCCCTCGTAGGCCAGGGTGAGGTCGCCGACGGCGTGGTGGTGGAAGTGTTTGGTGCCGGTGCCGTGGTGGCGGACGTCGTGCGCACCCCACCGGGTGCGGAAGGCGTCGCTGCGGGTGGACAGCTCTCCGACGAGATCGTGCAGGTCCTTGTCGTGGGGGTCACGGCCGGCTTCCGCACGCACGATGGCGACGGTGATGTCGGCGAAGGCGTCCCAGTCCGGGTAGAAGCGGCGGGAGGCGGGGTCGAGGAAGGTGAAGCGCGCCAGGTTCCGCCGGTTGCCGGGTGTGGCGTAGAGGTCGGTGTAGAAGGCGCGGAAGAGCTGGTTGGCGGCGAGGACGTCCATCCGGCCGTTGCGGACGAACGCCGGTCCGGCGGTGATCGCGTCCAGGGTCCATTGCAGGCTGCGGTGGGGTGTCCACTGCCGGGTGGTGGTACGACGGCGGGGGCGGGTGAGGACGTCCGAGCCGTCGGCGGCCCGGGCCAGGTTCAGCAGGTGGGCGCGTTCGGCGTCGTCGAGCTGTAGCGCGCGAGCGAGGGCTTCGAGGACGGCCGGGGAGACGCCGGCGAGGTTGCCGCGCTCCAGCTTGGCGTAGTACTCGACGCTCATGTCGGCGAGGGCGGCGACCTCGCTGCGGCGCAGGCCCGGCACCCGGCGGCGGGATCCGGAGGGCAGTCCGGCCCGGTCCGGGGTGATCTTCGCGCGCCGCGAGGTGAGGAACTCGCGGACCTCCTCACGGTTGTCCATGCCTTCGACGGTACGTCCCGGACGCGGCTGTAGGGATGTACTGCCGGTACACCCCTTGTCAGTGACTCGCCGCGCGCGTGTCGAGCGGGTTGTCTGGAAGGCGCAGTACTTCTCCCTCGGGCCACGAGGGTCACAGGGGCCACAGGGACGGCGGAGACCGAGTTTCACAGCCGGCTCCGGTGGTCCGCCGTTCGTGGTCCGGGGCCGTATCTCGTATCCCGAATCCCATATCCCGAATCCGGTACGCAAAGGAACCTCTCATGCGCGGCGCAGTGCTTCACGCTCCCGGCGACATCCGCTTCGAGACTCTGGAGGACCCGAAGATCCTCAAGCCCACCGACGCGATCATCCGCACGGCGGTGACCTGTGTGTGCGGGTCGGACCTGTGGCCGTACCGCGGTGCGGAGCCGACCGATCAGGCCCGTCCCATGGGCCACGAGTACGTCGGCTTCGTGGAGGAGGTCGGGTCCGAGGTCACCGCGGTGCAGCCGGGCCAGTTCGTCATCGGCTCGTTCGCCACCTCCGACAACACGTGTGCGAACTGCCGGCACGGGTTCCAGTCGAGCTGTGTGAACCGTGAGTTCATGTCCACCTGCCAGGCGGATTTCGTCCGCATCCCGAACGCCCAGGGCACGCTCGTCGCCACCGACGGCGTGCCGGACGAACGGTTCTGGCCGGGTCTGCTGGCCGTCTCGGACGTGATGGGCACCGGCTGGTGGGCCGCCGACGCCGCCGGGGTCGGACCCGGTTCCACCGCCGTCGTCGTCGGCGACGGTGCGGTCGGTCTGTGTGCGGTGATCGCCGCCAGGGAACTGGGGGCGGAGCGGATCATCGCCATGTCCCGCCACGCGTCCCGGCAGAAGCTCGCCCGCGAGTTCGGGGCCACGGACATCGTCGCCGAGCGCGGCGAGGAAGGTGTCGCCCGGATCAAAGAGATGACCGGCGGGATCGGCGCGGACAGCGTCCTGGAGTGCGTCGGCACCGCCCAGTCCATGAGCCAGGCCCTCCGGTCGGCCCGCCCCGGTGGCAGCGTCGGCTTCGTCGGCGTCCCGCACGGGGTCGCGATCGACGGGCAGGAGCTGTTCTTCTCCCACGTCGGCCTGCGCGGCGGCCCCGCCCCCGTACGCCGCTACCTGCCCGACCTCGTCGACCGTGTCCTCACCGGCGCGATCGACCCGGGCAAGGTCTTCGACCTCACCCTCCCCCTCGACCAGGTGGCCGAGGGCTACAGGGCCATGGACGAGCGCCGCGCCATCAAGACCCTCCTCACCCCCTGACCCGCCGGCCCCCAGCCGTACGAGGAGGAACCGTTCAGAGCTTCCGCCTGTACCCCGATCCCATACCCGACCTGCGGAACGGCGCCCCATGACCTTCACCCTTCGCAGAGCCCTGAGCGCCGCCACCACCGCAACCGCCACCACCGGCGTGCTCCTGCTGGCTTCGACCGCCTGTTCCGGCGACTCACCCAGCGAGCAGGCGCCGTCCCCCGCGTCATCGTCCCGGCCGCCGCGGACTCCGGCGCCGGCGCCCTCGTCCGAATCGGTCAGGAGCACTCCGATGGACATCCGCGTCACCATCGACGGCCGGTCCGTCGACGCGTCCCTGAACGACAGTCCCGCCGCCCGTGACCTGGCATCCCTGCTCCCGCTCACCCTGCGCCTGGAGGACTTCCACGGGACCGAGCGGATCGCCGACCCGCCGAGGAAGCTGACCACCGAGGACGCTCCCGAACCCCAAGCGCCGAAGACCGGGGACCTCGCCTACTACGCCCCGTGGGGCAACCTCGCCGTCTTCTACAAGGACGGCCCTTCCGCGTCCTCCGACCTGCTGGTCCTCGGCCGCATCGACGCCGACGCCGGTGTGCTGTCCACGGCCGACCGGATCACCATCGAGGCAGTCTCCTGACTTCGCCCCCCACACCCTCGTACAGGAAGACGATCTCCCGCTGAACACCCCGCCCGCATACCTTCGTTGGGAGCACCCGTCATGAACCCCGCCTACGACTTCACGGGGCAGGTCGCCTTCGTCACCGGTGCGGGCTCCGGCATGGGTCTGGCCACCGCCCGCGCCTTCGCCGTCTCGGGAGCCGCCGTCGCACTCGCCGACACCGACGAGAACGCCGTCAACGCCGCCGCGAAACAGCTCGCCGACGACGGCCGCCGGGTCCTCGCGCTGGTCTGCGACGTCTCCCACGAGGAGCAGGTCGCCGCAGCCGTCGACCGTACCGTGGAGACGTTCGAGCGCCTCGACATGGCCTTCAACAACGCCGGCATCATGCCCCCGTCCACCGACGCCGCCGACGAGAGCGCCGAGCAGTTCGACCGTGTGCAGGCCGTCAATCTTCGCGGCGTCTGGGCGAGCATGAAGCACGAACTGCGCCACATGCGCGCCCGGGGCAGCGGGGCCATCGTCAACTGCTCCTCCCTGGGCGGCCTGGTCGGCAACCCCGGGCGCGCCGCCTACCACGCCACCAAGCACGGGGTGATCGGCCTGACCAAGAGCGCCGCCCTCGAGTACGGCACCCGCGGTGTCCGTATCAACGCCGTCTGTCCCGGCACGATCAGCACCCCGATGGTCGACGCCATGGTCGAGAGCGGGGAACTGGACCGCAGCCAGGCCGAAGCGGGCCAGGCCATCGACCGACTCGGCACCGCCGACGAAGTCGCCCAGGCCGTCCTGTGGCTGTGCAGCGACGGCGCGGGCTATGTCACGGGCGTCGCGCTGCCCGTGGACGGCGGGTACACGGCCCGGTAGCAGGCCGGGTCCGCCACCATCACGCACTGGCCCCACCGTCGGCAAGGGCATCGAAGGGGGTCGGGCGTCCGTGTCCTTGATCGGGGGTGGCCTTCCTGTCCAGCGCCACCAGCCCCGGCGTGCGGTCAGCTTCTCCACAACCGCATCCATGAACCCGTACGTCGCTTCGACGAGGCAAGACCTCGGCGCAGACCACTCCCCCGCCACCCGTTCGGCGGACTCGCCGCGCGGTTGGCGGGTGACGCTCGTAGCGTCGGGCCGGATGCGGATCGCGGTGGCACCTGGGAGAAGCTGATGACGGACGAGGCGTTGGAGAAGCAGATCACGGAGGCGTGGCTCTACGGGTATCCGCTGGTCACGGCGGCCGTGACGAAGCGCTCGATGACGGCGGTCCCGGCCCGGGACGACGGGCGTCGGAAAGCTCCGGTCAACCAGTTCTGCTACCTGCGCTCCACCCCGGACGCCTCGTTCACCGAGGTCGTCTCGCCGAACGCCGACACCCTGTACTCCAGTGCCTGGCTCGATCTGTCCGACGAGCCCCTGGTGCTGTCCCTGCCCGAGTTCGGTGACCGGTTCTGGATGGTCCCCATCCTGGACGCCTGGTCGAACGTCTGCGACGTCGTCGGCCGGCGCAAGAACGGCCCGTCCGCGGGACCGTTCCTGATCGCCGGGCCGTCCTGGTCAGGCGAGACTCCGCCCGGCCTGACCCTGCTGAAGTCGCCCACCGCCGTGAACTGGATCATCGCCCGGTACGCGACCAGCGGCCCGTCCGACTTCCGGGCCGTCAACCGGCTCCAGGACGCCACGCGGCTGATCCCACTGTCGGAGTGGACCGGCGACCCCGACGACTACTCCCCGCCCACCGACGTCCCCGCCCCCAGCGGAGCCGACACGACGACCTCGCCGGTCGACCAGGTCCACGCGCTCAGCGGCCGCGACTACTTCGCCCTGCTCAACCAGATGATGGTCGACAACCCTCCCGACCCCGCCGACGCACCGTTCCTGGGCCGTCTCGCCACACTCGGCATCGCGCCCGGCGGGAGCCTGGACGGCCTGTCCGCCGAGGAGCTCGCCGCCCTGGACGCGGGCGCGCGGCGCGGCCCGGACACCCTGCGCGACCTGCTCGCCCGGGCGGAGGCCGCGAACGCCGGTGGCTGGACCGTGCACCGGGGCCTGGGGGCTTACGGCACCGACTACGCCAAGCGCGCGGTCATCACCCGGTTCGGATACGGAGCCAACCTCGACGCCGACGCCCTGTACCCGCACGCCACCACCGACGCCGACGGCCGGCCCCTCGACGGTGCCCACGCCTACGTGCTCCATTTCGACGCCGGTCGGACCCCGCCCGTCGACGGCTTCTGGTCCCTCACGATGATGAACGAGCACCAGTTCTTCGCCGACAACCCGCTGAACCGTTACGCGATCGGCGACCGCAGCGGCATGCGCACCAACCCCGACGGGTCCCTGGACATCTACGTCCAGCACGACAACCCCGGCCCCGACCGCGAGAGCAACTGGCTACCGGCCCCCGCGGGCTGCTTCAACGTCTTCCTGCGCCTGTACTGGCCCCGGGAGCCTGCCCTCACGGGTGAGTGGACCCCGCCCGTGCTGCAACGCGCCGACTGAACGAGAAGGCTCGCCAGCAGGTCACTCCGACGGGCTTCCCGGGATCTGGGTGGGGCCGTGACGGTCGAGTGCGTCTTCCAGCTCGGTCCGGATGTCCGCGGGGATCTCGCCTTCGCGGCCCCAGATGAGGATGAGCTCGGCCACGTTGCGCAGCTTGATGTTGGTGTGCTGGGAGACCTCTTTGAGCACGTCCCAGCCCTGGTCCGGGGACACCCGGCCGAGCGCGACCATCATCCCGATCGCCTGATCCACGACGGCGTGCGAGGAGACGGCCGCTTTGAGCTGCTCGACTTCCTCTTCCAGTTCGACGATGCGCGCGCTGTCGTCGTTCGTCTCATCAGGGTCGTTCGGTACCGGGGCCACAGGGCCATCCTCCTCACTCTCCCTGCCGGGCACCACCTGGCACCACCGGACGGACAGCATTCGGACCGCGGAGGCAGATCGGCCCGCCCTCCCCCGCTGGGATGTCCGCCGCGGGGTACCCGGAGTACATGCGGGTGAGCGTGGTGGACGCAGGGTCGAACACGGTGCGGCTGGCGGTCGCGGACATGGAAGCCGGTGTGCCGCTGCCGGTCCACACGGTCAAGTGGAAGCTACGGCTCTCCGAGCAGGTCGGTGCCGACGGATCCCTCGGCCCGGACGCCACCGCGCAGCTCGTCGAAGCAGTGACCGGGGCGGTCCGTACGGCGCGGGAGTGGGGGCGGCCGAGCCGCTGGCGTTCGCGACCGCCGTGGTGCGCCGGGCACCAAACCGCGAGGAGGTACTGCGTGCTGTGCGCGAGGGCAGCGGGGTCCAGCTTTGCACCCTGCCCGGTCAGGTGGAGGCCGAGTTGACCTTCCTGGCCGCACGCCGCTGGATGGGGTGGCGCGCGGGCCCCTTGGCGTTGCTCGACATCGGAGGCGGTTCGCTGGAGGTGGCGTACGGTCAGGGCAGTGTCCCCGAGTTCGCCGTGTCCCTCCCGCTCGGCGCGAACCGGCTGACCCGGCAGTTCCTCACCGAGCCCGACCCGCCCACGGCGGAGGCGGTGAAGGCGGTGCGCCGCCGCGCACGCCATCAACTGCGCGACGCCGCGGACCGCATCCGCTGGGAGAACCCCCGCTCCACGGTCGTCACCTCCCGCACCTTCCAGCAACTGGCCCGGCTGTGCGGTTGTGCCCCCGGGCGACGAGGCCCGTTCATTCAGCGGCGCATCCACCGCGACGACCTGCGCAGGACGATCACCACCCTGTCCGCCCTACCGGCAGCCGAACGGGCCCAGCTTCCCGGCATCTCCGTGCCGCGCGCGGCGCAGAGCCTGGCCGGGGCGGTGGTGGCTCACACCGCCATGAAGCTCATGGGACTACGCACGGTGACCGTCTGCCCCTGGGCTGTGCGCGAGGGTGTTTTGCTGCGATGCGTGGAGGACGGTCCCCAGTGGTGGCAGAGCGTCGTTCAGGACACCCATGCCGAGCCTGCTCGGGCGGCGGTGCTGAACGGGTTGGCCTCGCTCGTTTCCCCTCGAACAGGCACGTGACTGCCTAGTGGAGGGACCGGTGAGCCGGGGACATGCGACGTCGGGATAGACGTATTCCTCGGTTAGTGACTTCCCCACGGGGAGGCGGGCTGCCGAGCTGCTTCACGTAGCGGTGGGCCAGGCCCTCAGCACAGCGGCGATCTTCACCGCAGTGCAGGCCGGGTCCAGGAGCACGTCCTTGAGGGCGACGGCGTCCTCGCGGGTGGGTTTGACCGTGACGCCGGCCGCCTCGAGATACATCACGCCGGTGGCCGCGGCCACAGCGAGGTTGGAGCGCTCCAGCCAACGGCATCGTCCCAGCGTGTGCACCAGGGCGGCGGCCTTGGCGTAGGGACCGTCGTAGACAGGCTGCTCGAAGAGTTCGGCGCGGTGGCGGGCGACCGCGGAGACCGGCACCCCGTAGTCGTCGGGGGCCGGGTCGTCCGCTCCGGCGGCCTCGGCGACCTGAAGGATCCAGGGAACGTCGATGTGCAGGTTCATCAAGCCGCGCGCGCTCCCCCGGACGCCTGCTGGGCGTCCTCGGCGTCATCGAAGACCGACTGATGCTCGGCCAGGAAGCGCGAAGCCGCGTCCAGCGCGCGGGCGCGCAGCCCGCTGGCGTCGTCCTGCACGAGCCGGGCGAGATAGTCCCCGATGCTCAGTCCCAGGTCAGCGGCACGCTTCTTCGCGAGTTCCGCCACGTCCTCGTCCACGCGTGCGCCTAGCTGTGTCTTCGCCATACCCGGATGGTAACAGTTGTTACCACCGGAGGGGGCCGTCAAGGAGAGACGAGCGACTGCGGGTTCCCGTCGTAGGTCGAGGGATCGGCCGGGACCAGGCCGACGCCGACCGGGGCCGCCACGCCTCCCACATACATGACCCGATAACGGTCGTAGGGGTGTTCTCCCAGTCCGTTCGCGGGAGCGGTCAGCCGGAACAGCTCTCCGTCGTCGTCGATCTCCAGTTTCACCGGATCACGGCCCGGGACCACGACGGTGAACCGGAACGTGAAACCGCAGGAACGCTCATTGGCACTGACGAAAGCCGCGATCGTCTCGCTCTCCCCCTTTTTCAGGGTGATGCTCTTTCTCGCGAAATAGGGTTCGCCGTTCTCGTCAGTTGGCTCGGGAAGCCGGTCGTCCAGGTTGAAGAACAGAGTCCTCGTCTTTTCCTCGCCGCCATTGGTGCCGCCGTTGAGGAACAGCGTGCCGGTCAGGGGCGGGGTGCAGTCCTCCTTGAGCAGGTCGATGTTCGTGATGCGGAGTTGTTTCTCACTGCGTCCGCTGACGGTGAGAGTGATGGTTCGGAAATGGGACGGCACCCCCTCGTTCTGACGGAACCAGTCATCGAATTTCAAGCCGTCCCCATAGTCCTCGTTCTTCAGCTCTTCCACCTGGGAGGACGACAACTTCATGGTGGACGGGAAGACGTAGTCCCCCTTGCTCAATCCAAGCGAGGACACGTCGTCCACGGACAGGGGCGATTCCGGGTCCCGCTCCCAGAAGACGTACGCCGAACTCGCCGCCAGCGCCACCACGACCGTGCCCACGACGTACGGGACACGCCTGCGCCGCGTCACCACGGTCGCGGCCGAGCGGCGATACTTCGACCGCGGCTGACCGCCGCAGACGGTGTAGCCGTCCGCCCAGCGGACGACCAAGCCGTCTTGCGCCTCCCCGCTGAGGCCATGGTGCTTGCAGTACGCCACGACCAGGAGCTCCACGTACTTCCAGTCGGGCAGCCGACGCGCCTTCCGGCCTTTCATCGTGAGGGCGTTGACCCACGCGTCCTCGGACGGACCGCGTCCCACACCCTCGAAACCGGGGAACTCCCTGCTCTCGACTATCCCGTTGGCGACGACGACCAGCCGGTCGTACGTGAACCCGTCGTCACGGAAACGGTCCAGTGCCGCGCGGAACGCCGTCGGCGTCCGCTGCTCGACGGCGGTGTCCAGGAGTTCCTGCCAGGTCGGTGTCCGCTCGGACATGTTGCGCCCCCTGCTTGGTCGTTCAGCGGTATCCCGGAACCACCTGTCCACGGTATGGGCCCTTGATGCGACCTTGGACTAGGAGTACAGCCACGCTGCCCGCTCGGCGCGGTCGGCGCCGCCGTCGCCATCCACCACGTAGGTCAGCGCCTCTGCGAAGCTCGTGCCCAACTGCCATAGGACGCCCGGGCCCACGGCGATGACACGCCCGCTCGCCGCAACGTATGACCTGTACTGGATCGACCACATGCCCAGGGGGCCGAGATTCTCCCCGTATGCAGGTCCGGCACGTACGGGCCCGCACGCTACAGGGCCCCGTCGCAGGGAACCAAGAAGGCGCCAGGCAGACTCTGCCTGTAGTAATCGCACCGGCAGAAGGATGGTCCACGCATGATCACGCTCACGAAGGAAGACGGTCCGGCGGACCTGGATGGAGTGACCCACCTGTCCATCGGGGTGTCCTGGGACCCCACGGCCGGCGCCAGTGGGGGTGCCATGGGCTTCCTGCGCCGTAAGGCGGGGACGGACCTCGATCTGATCGCCATCGCCATGCAGGGCACGGACCCCGTGCGTCTGGCCGGGCTCGACTCGCTGGACCCCATGGGCAACGGCTCCCTGGTGCACAGCGGTGACAACCAGACCGGGCGCGGGGACGGTGACGACGAGACCGTCACGGTCGAGTTCGGCCGGGTCCCGTCCAACATCACGTCGATCGTGTTCGTCGCCGCCGCCTTCAAGAAGGGCAGTTCCTTCCAGAAGGCGCGCAACATCAGCTTCAAGGTGTACGACGCGACCGGCGGCACCACCCAGCAGGTCGCCGACATCTGGCCCAGTCTGCTCACCCAGGACAACGGCTGCGCCGTGGCCAAGGCGATACGGGTCGGCGGCGCCTGGAAGCTCGAAGTGATCAACACGACGGGGAAGATCAAGCAGGGCGACGAGCACGCCCTCATGCGCTTCGCCATCAGCAAGTAGCTCAAGTAGGAGACGTACTACGGGGGTTGTCGTGAGCCAGGTGCTCTACAGCGAACGGTCGTGGAACCCGCTGGCGCGGACCGTGGAGCTGACCGAGGCCGGTCTGCGCCAGGGCGGCAGGACCACGCCGCTGGGCGAGCTGAACCTCGCCGCCATGGCCGAGGCGTTCCTGCGGGGCCGCTGGCTCGGGGGCGGCGGGGCGGAACGTCCACGGGAGCGGCTGGCGAACGGGCCCGGCGTCGTCCCGGTGACACGCGTCACCGGGACCGCCGCCCCGGTGAGGGTGCGCCATGCCGCCGAATTCGCCGACCGTCTGGGCGAGTTGGCCGTACGGCAGTGCGGCGGACCGGATCAGGTCGCCGCCCTGGCGGCGCGGGCCCGCGCCGAGGGCGTACCGCTGTGGATGGCCCGGCGTTTCGCGCCGGGGCCCGCCGGGCCGATAGCCGTCTGTGTGGACCGGCGTCTGGTGCGTGTGGACGTGTGGGGGCCGCACGCTCCCGTCGTCCGGATCCGGGCGCCGCACGGCTTCCGGCTCGGCTCTGCGGATCCGTCCCAGGGTCTGCGTCTGACCGTCGGCGACGTCACGGCGCAGCTCGCGCTCAGGAAGAAGCTGCGCAAGTCCAGGAGTTCGGTGGAGGTGCGCCTGCCCGGGCAGCAGTGGGTGCTGCGGCGGGAGAACGCCGTCAGCTCGTGGCTCCTGCGCGACGAGCGGCGCGTCGCCCTTCTGACCCGTCCCCCGCGCCGGCCGACGCTCGACCCCGCCACGGTCCTGCTGCCGCTCGCCCCGGTGCGGTACGAGAGCTCCGACCCGCTGGACGCCGTCATGGCGCACGTGTGCGCCGTCGCCTTCGGGCTCGGGGACACCACGGGCCGGGCGCGGTTCCGGGCCCAGCGACACCCGGTGCACGACGGTGAACCGATCGCCGTCGACGCCGACTGGGACCGTCCCTGGTTCAGCAACCTCGGCAGCGGAAGCGAGGACAACGAGCCCGGCGGCAGCGACGGTTGGGGTTCCGACGGCGGTGACGGCGGTGACGGCGGCGATTCCGGTGGAAGCGACGGCGGAGGCGGCGACGGTGGGGGTGGCGGGGGCGACTAGGCGCTCTCCCACGGCAGTTGGTCAATCACCGGGCGGCCGTGTGCAGGTGCGGACGTACCGGTCGTAGAGTGTGCCGTCCTTGTCGTACGCCGATCCGCCGGGGGTGAATCCCGCCCGCTGCGCGACCGCGGCAGAGGCGGGGTTCCCGGGCTCCACCTTGATCACGGCCTCCGCCCCGCCCTCACTCGCCACGTACGGGAACGCCAACAAGACGGCGCGGGTGGCCAGGCCGCGCCCCCGCCAGGGCGGATAGAGGCCGTAGGCGACGTTCACCTGGCCGGGCTCCAGACCTGCTCCTGCGAACCGCAGGTCGATCGTGCCCGCGAGCACCTCGTCGGAGCCCACCCGGATGCCGAACGCGCGGAGGGGTCCCGCGGTGTCCCACTGCTCCCGGCAGTGCCGGAAGTACGCTTCGGCGCCCTCCCGTGTGCTGGGCCCGCCGCTGAGCCAGCGAACGAGCAGCTCGTCCTCCCCCGCGAGATGCGGCTCCACGTCGTCCGGGCGCAGCGGGGAGAGGGTGACGATCCCGTCGGACAGCTTCACTTCACGCATCCGGCGATTCTTGACGCCGGGGCCGTCCTGGGCCACCCCATTTCACCGAGCCGAGCCCGCGAGCCCTCGGGAGGCCGGCGGGAAGCCTTCGGGGAGCCGGTGCGGAGGCCGGACGCCGGTTCCCGCGTTCACCCTCCCCGTGGACGACGTGGACGCGATGTACGAGGAACTGACCAGCCGCGGCGTGACGTTGCTGAACGGTCCGATGGACCGCCCCTGGGGCATACGAACGGCCAGTTTCAAGGATCCGGGCGGGCACATCTGGGAGATCGCGCAGTGACCAGGCGGCCGCCGACGTACCCCACACCGAGGTGCTCGACCGGTACCGCGCCGAGGCCGGCCTCGCGAACGCCGCCGTGGCCGCCGCGGACGCGGACGCCCCGCTGGTCTGGTGGCCCCACCACCTCTTCGGCGCACCGCACTTGCACACCGTTCGGGACGTGCTGCTGCACGTCATCACCGAGACCGCCTGCCACGCCGGACATCTCGATGCCACACCGGAACTCGTCGACGGCCGACGGTGGTTGGTGCTCACCTGAAGCCGCCGGAGCGATGCCACACCGCCACTTGGGCGAACGCGTCGGCTCACTGGACCGATGGCGTGCGGAGGCGCGCCAGGAGGTCGGCTTCGGCGGTGTCCGACCGCGGGTCGTGCCAGCGGCCGAGGGGGACCGCGCGGAGGTGGCGGCCCTGGGGATCGAGAAGGTGGCCGGCCAGTTTCATCGGCCACAGGGTGACGGCCCGGTCGGCCACCACGAGTTCCGGGTGGCGGTCGGTGAGCTGGGACTCGAAGGCGGCGATGTCGTCGACCGAGCGGAGCCACGCGGCCAGGAGCAGGTTGTGCGGGCCCGAGAGTGATGCGCAGAGCCTGATCTCGCGGATGGTGCTGATGCTCTTGGCCAGGTGTGCGGCCCGGCTCTGCGGGGCGGCGGCCCAGTACGAGACGGAGACCGGCCAGCCCGACAGCGACCGCGCCACTTCGCAGCGGTAGGCGAGCGCCTGCTCGGCGTCGAGCCGGTCGAGGCGGCGACGGACGGTGGTGGGGCTCAGACCGGTGCGTTCGGCGAGCCGGGCGACGGGCTGGCGCGGGTCCTCGCTCAGCACGCGGACGAGTTCCAGGTCGCGTTCGGGGACCGTGCGGTTGGGCAGCCGGTCGGTGGTCGCGGGTGCGAGCTTGCGGCGCTGCTCCTCGGTGAGACGGTCGAGCCGCCAGCGGCTGCCCTCGGTGTGGAGTGTGGTGGCGACCTGGGTGCGGGATGCGGCCACCCCGTCGAGGGCGCCCAGCCGGAAGCCCACGTACCGGGCGAGTTCCGCATGGTCCGTGAAGACGGCGGTCACCAGGAGATCGCGGCTGCCGCTGACGTGTTCGAGGTTGAACACATGGGTGTCCTCGGCGATACGGGCGGCCACCTCGTGCAGCCGGCCGGCGGAGCAGTCGACCTCGATGAAGGCAACGAGAAGGGGGCTGCCGGGGACGATCGCCTGCACGGACTGGTGGACGCCGATCCAGGCGTGCCCCGCCTTCGTCAGCCGGGCCCAGTGCCGGGCCGCCGTAGAGGCGTCGATGTCCAGGACCTCGCCGAGGGTGCTCCAGTCGGCGCGTGGCGCGATCTGGAGCGCGGTGACGAGGAGATGGTCGAGTTCGTCGAGCACGGGCCACCTTCTTCCAGCACGCCGAGAGGGCGATCTTTTGGTCATTTCCTGCAAATGATCAATCAGATTCGGCAGATTCCGGCATCATCATCAACCCTATCGATCGGATCGGCACCATACCAGCCATGTTCGAACGTGCCGACGCCCTCGTCCTCGAAGACTCCCTCGTCCGGCTGCGCCATGCCCTGCACCGGCAGCCGGAGCTGGGACTGGAGCTGCCCCGTACCCAGCAGGCGGTGCTCGACGCCCTGGCCGGTCTGCCGCTGGAGATCAGCCTCGGGAAGCGGCTCACCTCCGTCACCGCCGTACTGCGCGGCGGCCGGCCCGGTCCCGCCGTCCTGCTGCGCGGTGACATGGACGCGCTGCCCGTCCAGGAAGACAGCGGGGTGCCGTACGCCTCCAAGGTCCCCGGCAGGATGCACGCCTGTGGTCATGACCTGCACACCGCCGCCCTGGTCGGTGCGGCGCGGCTGCTCGCCGCCCGGCGCGAGGAGCTGCCGGGCGACGTGGTCTTCATGTTCCAGCCCGGCGAGGAGGGCATGGGCGGCGCCCGGTTGATGATCGAGGAGGGCGTGCTCGACGCGGCGGGGGCGCGGGTCGTCGCCGCGTACGCCCTCCACGTCACCTCCGCGCTGCTGCCCGCGGGCGTCGCCACCGTACGGCCGGGGCCGGTCCTCGCGGCCTCCGACGAGGTGACCGTCCGGGTCACCGGCGCCGGCGGCCACGGCTCCTCGCCGCACGCGGCCAAGGACCCGGTGCCCGCCGTGTGCGAGATGGTCACGGCGCTCCAGACGATGGTCACGCGCAGCGTCGACATCTTCGACCCGGCCGTGGTCACCGTGGGCTCGCTGCACGCCGGATCCGCGGGCAACGTCATCCCCGAGGACGCCGAATTCGTCGCCACCGTACGGTCGTTCTCCGACGAGGCCCACGCGCGCGTGCGGTCCGGATTCGAGCGGACCGTGCGCGGAGTCGCCGACGCGCACGGCGTGACGGTCGACATCGACTACCGGGAGAACTACCCGGTCACCGTCAACGATCCCGCCGAGGCCGCCTTCGCCCTGCGCACCGCCGGGGCCCTGTTCGGGGCCGGGCAGGTCTTCGAGACGCCCCGCCCGATGGCCGGCTCCGAGGACTTCTCGTACATCCTGCGCGAGGTGCCCGGCGCCTACGTCGGCCTCGGCGCCTGCCCGCCCGGCCGCGACCCGATGACGGCCCCCATGAACCACTCCGCCCAGGCGGTCTACGACGACCGCGCGGTCGTGGACGCCGCCGTGCTCCTCGCCGAACTCGCCGCCATCCGCCTCCAGTTCGCCGCCGAGGAGCCCTCATGAGCAAGACCGACCCCCGCACGTCAGCGTCCGCGGCCACCGGCGCCCCGCCCGTCGGCTCGGTCGGCGCGGTCGTCGGGCTGCTCGTCCTCTTCGAAGTGACCAGCGGCTTCCTCCAGGGCGGCATCGCCCCGCTGCTGCCGGCCATCGGCGCCGAACTGGGCATGGCCGACGCCGATCTCAACTGGGTGATCTCCGCCCAACTGCTCGCCGCCGCCGTGTCCGTGCCCGCCTTCGGCCGGCTCGGCGACCTGTACGGGCACCGGCTGATGCTGCGCGTCTCGCTCGTGTGCATCGCCGTCGGCTCCCTGCTCGTGGCCCTCGCTCCCTCGCTGCCCGTGCTCCTCGTGGGGCGCGTGCTGCTCGGGCCGCTCGCCGCGCTGCTGCCCCTCGAGATCGCGCTCGTCCGCGATCGGCTCTCCGTGGAGCAGGCCCGCAGTGCCATCGCCCGCCTGGTCGGGGCACTCACCCTCGGGACCCTGCTCGGCGGGGTGCTGATGGGCCTGGCCCACCGGGCGACCGGTGACGTACGGATCACCCTGCTCATCCCGGCCGTCCTGGCGCTGCTGTGCATCCCGGTCTCGTTCCTCGCGATCCCGGAGTCCAGGCAGGTGCCCGGCGGGCGGCTCGACTGGCCGGGCGTGGGCCTGCTGAGCGTGGCCATGCTTCTGCTGCTCACCGGGATCTCCGCGGCGAAGGGTGGTGTCTTGCTTTCCGGAGCGGTGCTCATCCCGGTGCTCCTCGCGCTGCTGGTGGGCACGGGGTGGGCGGTCCGGGAGCTGCGTGTCGCCGAGCCGCTGGTCGACCTGCGGGCGCTCGGTGACCGCCGCGTGGCGCCGTACTTCCTGTGCGCGGTCGCCTTCGGTGTCGTCTACTTCGGCAGTCTGGCGCCGGACGCCACCTTCCTGGCCGCGGACCCCGAACGCACCGGCTACGGGTTCGAACTCTCGGCCCTGTCCATCTCGCTGGTCGCCCTGCCCGCGGGAGTGGTGGCGGTCCTCGGCTCCACGCTGACCGCGAGGATCGCCGGGCGCCTGGGGTACCGTCCGACGCTCGTCGCGTCGTTCGCGCTGATCGGCACGAGCTTCCTCACCACCGCGGCCTTCCACGCGGAGATCTGGCAGCTCGTGGCGGCGAAGGTGCTCGCGGGACTCGGGATGGGTGTGGCGCTCGGCGCGATGCCCACGGTGATCGCGGAGGCGAGCGCGCCGTCCCGCACGGGCGTCACCACGGCCCTGTACAACAACGTCAAGACGCTGGGCGGGGCGATCGCCGGCGCGGCCATCGCCGTGATCCTGGCGACGCCGGCGTCGGAGGGCGTCTCGTCGTCCTCCGGCGACCATGGATCACCGAGCGAGGCCGGGTACGTGGTGGTGTGGGTGATGTGCGGTCTGCTGTCGGTCGGGGCGGCGGGGGCGGCGGGATTCGCGCGGCGGGTGGAGGGGCGGTCCGGGTGAGGGGGCGCGGGTGGGGCCGAGGGCGGGGGCCTGGGCAGGGCTCGCTCGGACGGGATACTGAAGGCATGGAATTCGCCGTCTTCGCGACCCTGCCCGGGCTGGTCATCCTGCTGACCGTCGTGGCCTTCGTGGATCAACTGCTGCTGCGCGCGGGGCGGGCCGGATTTCTGCCCTGGCGCAACAGCGCCCGGCAGGGCCAGATATCGGCGACCGGGTTCGAGCAGCTCCACGCGAGTCTCTCGCCCGGGAAGCAGAACGAACTCAAGGAACGGCAGTCGGCGCTGGTGATGCGCGACGACGAGGAGGACGGGGCGCCGCCGAACCGGACGACGGTTGATCTGGAAGGGGGCAGGGCGGTCGTGCGTATGCCGGGGACCGGTCTGTAGGGTCGGCGCACCCTGCCCGCGCGGACGTCATTCTGTGTGGGTGTCCGCCGTCTCCGCTGCCTTCTGTTCCCTCTGCCGCTGCACGCGCTGGTCGCGTCTGTGCACCACGAGTGCCGTTCCCGTGCCGACCACCGCCAGTGCCGTAGGGACCATCCAGGGGCGGTTGAGTACGTTGCGGAGGACATGGTCGAGGGAGTAGCGGCCGGGGCCCGAGACGGCGAGGGCGAGGGAAGCCGCCCCCAGGACGCCGGATAGTTCGAAGCCGCCCTTCTGGGCGAAGAAGCCGTTGGGCCAGGTCACCGCGCTCGCGCCGGTCATGGCGCCGGCCGCGGCCGATCCGGCGGCGGGGGTGGCGAGGCCGAGGGCCAGGAGGGTGCCACCGCCTCCCTCGGCGAGCCCGGCGGCCACCGCGCTCGGTTCGCCCGGGTCGAAGCCGACGGACTCCATGAACCGGGCGGAGCCCTTGACCCCTCCCCCGCCGAACCAGCCGAACAGCTTCTGCGAGCCGTGCGCGGCGAGGGTGCCGCCGACGGCCATACGCAGCAACAGCAGCCCGAGATCGCGTCGTTGCTCATCGCCGGTCATGGTCGTGGCGCCTCCCCTCACGTCGTGCTCCTCTCACCTTCGCATCGCGGGCCTGGGCCGGCATTCCGACGATTCAGGGAGGTATCAGGCAGAAAGTTCTAATTAGCACCAAACCCGGCCTGGTCATACCCTGGATGCTGGGGCATACCGATCTTGCGCATCACCAGTCCGGAAACAAGGTCAATAGACGGGACTTCCCATGGGTACGGTCACCACCAGCGACGGCACGAGCATCTTCTACAAGGACTGGGGCCCTCGCGACGCCCAGCCGATCGTGTTCCACCACGGCTGGCCGCTGAGCGCGGACGACTGGGACGCCCAGTTGCTGTTCTTCCTCGGCGAGGGCTACCGCGTCATCGCCCACGACCGGCGCGGCCACGGCCGCTCCACCCAGAGCGCGACCGGCCACGAGATGGACACCTACGCCGCCGACGTCGCCGCCCTGACCGACGAACTCGACCTGCGTGACGCCGTCCACATCGGCCATTCCACCGGCGGCGGCGAGGTCACGCGCTACGTGGCGCGTGCCAAGCCGGGCAGGGTCGCCAAGGCCGTCCTCGTCAGCGCGGTGCCCCCGATCATGGTGAAGACGCCGGCCAATCCCGGCGGGCTGCCGATCGAGGTCTTCGACGGCTTCCGCGCCGCCCTGGCCGCGAACCGCGCCCAGTTCTTCCGTGACGTCCCGGAGGGCCCGTTCTACGGCTTCAACCGGCCCGGCGCCGAGGTGTCCGAGGGCGTCATCGCCAACTGGTGGCGCCAGGGCATGACGGGCGCGGCCAACGCGCACTACGAATGCATCAAGGCGTTCTCGGAAACCGACTTCACCGAGGACCTGAAGACGATCACCGTCCCCACGCTCGTCCTGCACGGCACGGACGACCAGATCGTGCCCTACGAGGACGCCGGTCCCCTCTCCGCCGAACTCCTCCAGAACGGCCGCCTCAAGTCCTACGACGGCTACCCGCACGGCATGCTGACGACCCACGCCGAGGTCCTGAACGCCGACCTGCTGGCGTTCGTGAAGGAGTAGCCATTACGTACGCCGCCACGGACGCGTCCGGCACGATCGCCAACCGCGTCAGGAGCCGTACCGTGGCAGAACTCCGGTGTCGATCGGGGACGGCAACGGAGCCGGCAGGTCGACCGGTTCCCCATACACGCCGTCGAGCCGACCGTGGTACTCGCCGTCCTTCGGGTGGGTGTGCAGGGTCCAACGGCCAGTACGGGGGTCCAGGACCAGCAGGACAGCGATCCCTGCACGGGCGTACCAGCCGTTCTTGTCGGTGATGTCCTTCGCCTTCTCCGACTGGGAGATCACCTCGACCGCCAGGGCGACATCGCGGGGGTCGGCGAGCCAGGAGTCGTCCTCGTCCCACTCCACCGGCAGCACCGTCAGATCCGGGGTGGCGTAGTCGTCCGGGTCCTCCGGCATCGCAACCGACGACATCTCGTACGGCGCCAACGCTTCTGACAGACGCGGCTCGATCTGCACCCGGAGGCGGCGGATCGTACCGGCGTGCTTGCCGCGCGGGGTGGGGGACATCACGAGGCTGCCTCCGATGATCTCGACTCGCAGTCCGGTGGATGCCTCGATCTGCTCAGCGACCTCACGCAGGTTGCCGGGGCGTGGGTGCATCACAGGAAGGGTCACAGGTGCCCACCTCCTCATCGGTGGCCGGTCGATCACCACCGTACCGGGCCCGGCGCCAACAGGGCAGCCAAGCCTCCACGTGCATTGATCACGAGCGTTTAGGAGACCGCTGATCGAGCGCGGACCACGCAGCCAGAGACCACCAGCCACGCAGCGTGCGCCTACCAGTCGTGGTGCCGCCGCCTTCGGCCGGGCACGGCTCGCCGCAGCCAGGCGGGTCCGGCGCGACGGCGGCGCGCTCGCATCGTCGGGTACGGGACGGGGGCCCGATCCGTCGTGCGGCGACCCATGGCGTCCTCTCTCCACCGCCCCACCCAGTAGAGAAACGTGTGCACACCCACGAGGACCTTGGCGTTGGCCCGGGGCTCCATCGGCACGTTGAGCCAGTCCATCACCGTCACGGCCCCCGCCCAGCCGGGCGGGTGCACACCGACGTGGAAGAGGAGCCGCAGACTGCACACCGTGACGGTGAATTGCGCAGCCAGCATCAGAACGGCGAGCAGCCACAGCAGGGGGCGGCGGGTCCGGATACCGGCAAGGGTGTTGCTCACGACGCGTGCGGCACCCAGGAAGAGGACCACGTAGAGGCCGCCCCACGCCAGGTCCTCGGCTCGGACAACCAGATCCGTCCGGCCCGTGCTGGCCAGTTCCGCGCTGCCGTCCAGGAGACCCAGCGCCTTCAGGCCCAGTGCCACGATCATCATGAAGACCCCCGTCAGCAAGGCCCTGACCGCAATGGTTCCGCGGAGGGCGTGCATGCTGACGGTCGTCGTCCTGACCCCGGTGAGGCGGGCCGTCTCGGCGTGCGTGTACCCCATGTGCCGGGTCATCCAGACGACGCGCCGCTGGACAGGGGACAGCCGTCTCAGGGCGTTGCGCAGGGCGATCCGCTGGTGCACCTGCTCGGCCGGATCGGGATGCGCGTGCCGAACGGTGACGGTGGAGTCGTGCTCCGGTACCGGCACGGTGGTGTTGTCCCGTCGACGTGCCTCGTCACGGACCTGGTTACGGAGCACAGCGAAGACATAAGCGCCTGAGCGGGCGATGGGGGTGGTCTTCTGCTTCTGCAGGGCTTTGAGAAATGCGTTCTGGACGACGTCTTCGGCACCGACCTTGGACTCGGGGATCCCTTCGTCCGCGAGCAGCTTGCGAGCCACGCCGACCATCTGCGTGCGCCGCCCTTCGTAAGAGGCCTCGATGGACTCTTCAGAGGTGTTGTCCTCAGCCACGGCGACGCTCCAGCTTGTTGCCCGCTGCTGCCTTGGCGCGAATGACTTCGGCCCTGCGCCACGACCTGTTACCGAGTACAAGAAGGATCATCATCCCCACAGCCGTGCTCCCCATCGCGCTCTCCTTTGTATGCTCTCGCACCGCCCGGCTGTGCACGCCGAAGTGGTGCCCTACAAAAGGAGGGGGATCGAACGGGCCGTTTACACGACACCCTCCGGAAGAAAACTGGCTGCGAAGCCGAGCGGGCCGCTCCTCAGACGTGAAGCATGCCTTCGACGATCACGCACTCGCCGCCCGCCAGACCCCGTCTGGGGTGAGTGGGCAGCGGTCGCCGGCAATTCATCGGGCAATCGCTCCCACGAGATCTGCCGTCGCGTCCCACAGCCGTGCCGCCATCGCCTCGTCCAGGCCGTTCTCGCCCTGGCGGCGGATCGTCGGGTCGCCTCGTAGGCCGCCGAGGCCGTTCGGGCCGATGTAGGTGTTGCCGGGGACGTCCTGGGTGGCGGCGTAGAGGAGTGACAGGGCTCCGCGTTCGGGGGTGTTGGTGAGGAAGGTGAAGCGGTTGACGATGTTCGAGCGGGAGTGGGAGGCCAGGGTGGTGCGGGCGATGCCCGGGCTGGCGAGGACCGAGCGGAGCGGGCTGCCGGTGGCGGTCAGGCGGCGTTGGAGTTCCAGGGAGAACAGGACGACGGCGAGCTTCGACGCCTGGTAGGCGGCCATGCCGTTGTACACACGTGTACGCCAGTCCAGGTCGGTGAGGTCGATCCTGCCCTGCCGGTGCAACTGGCTGGTGACGTGTACGACGCGGTCGGTGACGTGTCCGAGGAGCAGGTTGGTCAGGAGGAAGGGGCCGGTGTGGTTGGTGGCCGTCTGGATGTCGAGGCCGTCGGGGGTGCGGCCGGCGGGGACGTCCATCACACCGGCGTTGTTGATCAGGATGTCGAGACGGTCCGACCAGGAGTCGGCGAAGGTGCGGACCGAGGTCAGATCCGACACGTCGAGGTGGCGGACGTCGAAGGTGCCCGGCAGGCCGGCCACGGCGGCGCGGGCCCTGCCGACGTCACGCACGCCCAGCACCAAGTGGGCTCCGGCGCGGGCGAGTTCCCGGGCGGTGATCAGGCCGAGGCCACGGCCGGCACCGGTGATCAGGACCGTGCGGCCCGTGAGGTCGGGAAGGTCGTTCGCTGTCCATCGGGTCATGGCTCTGGCTCCAGGAGTCGGCGTCGCGGTGCTCGGCGTGATCGCTGAGCACAACGCCAGTCAACGGCCCCGCCACAGACGGAGGAAGGACACGCTCAACCACTGAACGACAGGTCGTGGCTGGGCCGCGCCGGATGCCCAACCATGAAGCCATGGAGCATGCATTCGACCGTTCGTCCCTGGGCGCCTTCCTGCGCACCCGGCGCTCAGCGCTGCAACCCGAGGACGTCGGGCTGCGCCGGGGCCCCCGCCGACGTGCCCCGGGCCTGCGCCGCGAGGAGGTGGCCGAGCTGTGCACCATGTCCGCCGACTACTTCGCCCGGCTCGAACGCGGCGACGGCCCGCAGCCCTCGGAGCAGATGGTCGCGGCGATCGCCCGGGGCCTGCGCCTGACACCCGACGAACGCGACCACCTCTTCCTGCTCGCCGGCTACCGCACCGCCCCTCGCGAGCTGCGGTCCGCGCATGTGAGTCCCGGGCTGATGCGGGTCATGGACGGTCTGGCCCATCAGGCCGCGCAGATCATGGGGCCGCTCGGCGAGACGCTGGTGCAGACGCCGCCCGCCGTGGCCCTTCTCGGCCACCAGACCCAGTACACCGGCCATGCCCGCAGCGCGACGTACCGGTGGTTCACCGACCCCGCCGCGCGCGAGCGCTACCACCCCGACCAGCACGGCAAGAACAGCCGCACCAACGTCGCGCTGCTGCGCGAAGCCGTCACCCGGGGCGGGCCCGGCTCCGCCGCGGCCGACCTGGCCGACGTCCTACGGCGCACCAGTGAGGAATTCGCTCGGTTGTGGGAGCGCCACGAGGTGGGTCTGCGCTGGAGCGAGACCAAACGCTTCGTCCATCCCCAGGTCGGCGAGCTGGACCTCTACTGCCAACTCCTCCTTGACCCCGACCAGGGACAGTCGCTGCTCGTCTTCACCGCCACCCCCGGCACGGAGAGCCACGAGAAGCTCGCCCTGCTCAGCGTGCTGGGCACCGATCGGTTCGCCGCCGATACGCAGTGACATCTCTTTTGCATCTACGTCGCGCAAGTGCGGTGGTGGTACGCCTTGTTGGCGATGCGCCAGCCGTCGGCGACGCGGGCCAGCAGGAAGACGTCGGTGAACGTGTCCGCCCCGTGTGAGAGCGTCATCGTGGCGGTCGCGACGGTCCCGTGGACATCGACGGCGTCGATGCGGCGGGTGCGGGTCGGTTCGTCCGGGGCCGGTCGGCCCGGGAAGAGGGTGCAGTACTCGTCCAGGTGCCAGGAGACGAACGCGCCGTCCCGGATCCCCTCGATGTGGGCGGTGGGCAGGAACGCGTCCCGGAAGTAGGAGGGGTCGCCGGTGGCGTGTCCGCGGATGTAGGCGCGGAGCGGTGCGAGTACGGCGTCCTCCACGGCGGGGACCGTGGCGGCTACGGCGATGTCGGCCTCCGGGTCGGGGTCGGGCTCGGAGGCGGTCTCGGCCAGGCCGGACGCGCTGCGCAAGGGGGTGTTCGACGCGTCGGCCAGCAGGGCCATGTCCTTGGACAGCGCTTGGATCGTGAACGTCGCCGCGGCCGGGGCCGGAGGGGTGTCCAGGAAGGGGCGTTTGCGGGCCACGAGCCCGCCGAGTTGGCCGAGTTCGAGGACGTCGAGAACCTGGGCACGGGGCAGACCGAGCGCGTCGGCCTGCCGCAGTGAGTCGCGCAACGCGAAAACGGCACCCGCGAGGCTGCTGTTGGCGATCAGCTTGAGCGCGGCGGCGGTTGAGGCGTCGTCGACGCGCCGGACCGTGCCCAGCGCTTCCAGAACGGGCCGCGCCCGGTCGAGAGCGTCGTGATCCGCGGCGGCGAGAATCTGAAGGGTGCCGGCGGCAACGGCGGGCACGGAACCGAGCACGGGCGCGTGGACGTAGGAGGGGCCGAACTGCCGGGCGAGTTCCGAGGCTTCGGCGGGAGCGATCGTGCTGGTGTTGAGCACGATCGTGTCCGTCCGCAGCAAGTCACGTACATCGTCCAGGACTTGGCGGCAGGCAGGGCCGTCGAACAGCGCCAGGAGTACGAAGTCGGCGGCGGCCACGGCGTCGTTCGGGTCGCCGGTCGTCTTGACCGCGCCCGATGTGCGCCCGGAGCGTGTCCAGCCGACGACGTCCCAGCCCTGGGCGGCCAGTCGGGTCGCGATGGCCTCGCCCATCCGCCCCAGGCCGAGGACGGCGATCGTGCCCTGTGTCGTGGTGTGGGTGTGAGGTGTGGTCATGGTCGTCAGACTGGTGCAGTGTGAGGGCTGCGACAAGCGCATATTGCGCAGGTCAGCTCTGCGTGAAGCGCATATCCTGGTGATGTGGATCTGACCGTGTGGCGAACCTTCGTGACCGTGTGCCGGCTCGGGTCGCTGTCGGCGGCGGCCGCGGAACTCCATCACACACAGTCGGCCGTCTCCCGGCAGATCGCCGGACTGGAGCGGCAGCTCGGTGTGCCTCTGATGGAGCGCCATGCGCGTGGTGTACGTCCGACGCCCGCCGGCGAGGTGTTCCGGCACCACGCCCTGGCCACGCTCAACGAGGCCGACCGCGCTGTTCGCGCCGCACGGGAGGCCGGCGACGGGGCGGCGTTCAACCGGCCCCTGACCGTCGGCGCGACGCCCTCGCTCGCCGCGGGGGTCGTGCCCGAGGCCGTCCGGGCCCTGCTCAAGGAATTCCAGGCCCTGTCCAAGGAATCCGGATCCCTTCGGTGGAGCCTGCTTCCCGGCCTGAGCGCGCCACTGCACGACCGTGTGGTCGCCGGGGAACTCGACGTCGCCGTCGTCACGGACGCGCCGCCCGGGCTGCCGCACGACCCGCGGACCGAACGCCGGTTCCTCGGGGTGGACGACATGGTCGTCGCACTGCCCGTAGATCATCCTCGGGCCGGGCGCGGTCCGCTGCGTATGCGGGCGCTGGCCGACGAGACCTGGGCCGAGGACAACGACGGTTCCGCGGCCCTTCTGCACCAGCACGCCGCGCGTGCCGGAGTCGGCGCCCGCATCGAACTCACCGCGGCCGACCTGCCCGGCAAACTGGCGCTCGTCGCGACCGGCCACGCCATCGCGCTGATCCCCGGGGTGCTGACACGCGGGCTGCGGACGGATGTCACCACGGTGAGCCTGGTCGATCCTCCAACTCGCGGCGTCTACACGGTCGTACCGCGTCGCGGCCCGCACCCCTGTACGGCGGCCCTGCTCGACCACCTCGCGACGGCCTTCGCGTCTGTTCGCGCCGGCCACGACGGCGTCACGTCAGGGCCGGGCGTCGCGGCCGACCGATAGGGTCCAGGATGCGTTGAACTTGCGGGCGTCGGCCACGTGTTGCCGTGTTGATGAAGGAAGAAGGACTGAACCGTGTCCGACCGACCTGAGATCGTCTGCATCTGCGGCTCTGTCCGGTTTGTGGACGAGATGAGCGCGGCGAACCGTGAACTGACCTTCGCAGGTGCCATCGTCGTCGCGCCGGGCGTCTTCCCGCGCGCCGAGGATCACGCAGCGGACGAGTCGATCACGGACGAGCAGAAGGCCGCGCTGTCCGCCCTCCACCTGCGCAAGATCGATCTGGCTGACCGGGTTCTGGTCGTCAACCCGGGCGGGTATGTCGGCGATTCCACGAGCAGGGAGATCGCATACGCCCGCGCCACCGGGAAGCCGGTCTCGTTCACCCATCCCCTCTGACCAGCAGACGACGCTTCGGTGGCGATCGTCAACGGCGTTCCGGGAGCGGGTCGTTGAAGTGCCAGCCCTCGGCGAGGAGGCCGTCCACCGCGGTCACGGCTGCGCGCAGTCGTTCCTCGGGGCTGCCGGTGAGCAGGAGGAAACGGCGGCCGGTGCGCTCCAGTTCCTCCGTGAACCGGGCTGTCATCCAGGGGCGCAGGTGTGGGGCGTCGCGCAGGCCGTCGTCCTCGAACGGCACGCCCTCGTGGTCGGTGAGCAGGTACAGGTGGCGCGGGGTGCGGTCGGCGATGGCCGCGACCTCGGGGGCGGGGGCGTTGAGGTAGCGCTCGTGCCAGATCGCGGTGGCGAAGGAGTCGGTGTCGCAGATCAGCACCGGGGAGCCGTCGCGTGCCGCCCGCTCCTCGTCGGCGTCCTGGTGGCGGGCTATGACGGTGAACTCGTCTGAGGTGAACTCGACTTGCGTCCAGTCGGCTTCGGGGTCGGCGGTCCGCAGGGCGGCCAGCTTCTCTTCGCTGTAGGTGCGCCCGTACTCGGGCACCCAGCCGGTGTCCGCCCAGACCCCGCCGCGTGCGCGGTAGTGGGCGGCCAGCGCCCGGGAGAGGGTGGTCGTACCGGTGGACTCGGCGCCCAGGACGACCACGCGCCGGGTGAGTGCGGCGCGCACGCCCGGGCCGAGGAAGTCCCAGCAGCCCACCGGGTCCTTGCGGACGGCCGTCGCGGAGACCGGGTACGTGGTGCGGTCCGGGTCCACGCACACCTCGGCCGCGCCGAAACGCCGGGCCAGTTCGGTGCCGTAGGACTCGGAGGTGAACACGGCGTCCACCGGCTCCGGGACGGCCGTGCGGAAGACCCCCATGTGGGCCTCCCACACCGCGGCGTCGTGCAGATCGACCGGGTGGTCGTCCACGGCGCCGACGACCTCGGCTTCGGGATGGGCCTCGCGCAACCACGCCACCCGGTCGGCGAGCGGCACCGACTCCACCGAGGCGGCGCAGACCAGGACGGTCAGCCGGTCGCACTGCGCGACGGCGGTGCGGACGAGGTGGTGGTGGCCGGCGTGCGGCGGATAGAACTTGCCCAGGACCAGGCCGTGCCGGTACGGGCGGGCGACGGCGGGGCCTGCGACGGGAGCGGGGACGGGGGCGGGAGCGGGGACGGCGTTCATGCGGCCACCGCCGTGGCGGGGCGCGGGCCGGCGGCCGCGAGGGTGCGCCGCCAGCCGAGGAGGCCGACCACGCACAGGACCAGGAAGCCGACGTAGAGGAGGGAGGTCAGGTACAGACCCTTTGCCGCGTAGAGCGGTATGTAGACCAGGTCGGCGGCGATCCACAGCCACCAGGACTCCAGCAGCTTGCGGCACTGGCCGTAGGTGGCGGTCAGGGAGAGGGCGGTGGTGAGCGCGTCCCAGAAGGGGACGGTGGAGTCGGTGGCCCGGTCGAGGAGCAGGGTGAGGGCAGCGGTGCCCAGCACTCCGGCGGCGGCGAGCCAGGCCCATTCGGCGCCCGTGGTGCGGCGCACCGGCAGGGCGCCGCCGGTGACCGGTCCGGCGCCGCGGGCCCAGGTCCACCAGCCGTAGGCCGCCAGCGCGATGAAGACGACCTGGAGGCCGGCGTCGGCGTACAGGCCGGCTTGGACGAAGAGCACGATGAAGAAGACGTTGTTGGCGATGCCGACGGGCCAGTTCGCGATGTGCTGGCGGGCCACCAGCCAGACACAGGCGGCACCGGTCGCGAAGCCGAGCGCTTCGGTCCAGGTCAGGTTCCAGTTCACGGACAGCTCCTTAATAGTCTTGGTGACTATAAAGAGGGGGGTGGGGGGTGGGCAAGGGGAATTTCGGGGTGGGGTTCGAGACGGGGGTCACGTTCGAGGACCGCTGACCGGTGAAGCACCCCACATGACCCACATCACCTACGATCCACCCTAGTGGGACATAACGGACGCCATGGGCATGCCATAACCGGCCCTGACCTGCACATTGAGAGCCAGCTCACACGGACACCCGCACCGGCGAATACGACCACAACTAGCAAAAGGGGTCATTGCGGACGCC
>NZ_JAANNX010000113.1:0-8966 GCF_013363615.1 Streptomyces sp. CAI-85
CAGCTCCAGGAGGACGGCCGCCGGCCCTACGCCGCGATCGGCAAGGCCGTCGGCCTGTCCGAGGCGGCCGTGCGCCAGCGCGTCCAGAAGCTGCTCGACCAGGGCGTGATGCAGATCGTCGCCGTCACCGACCCGCTCACCGTGGGCTTCCGGCGGCAGGCGATGGTCGGGATCAACGTCGAGGGCGACGTGGAGTCCATAGCCGAGGCGCTCACCGACATGGCGGAGGTCGAGTACGTGGTGATGACCGCGGGCTCGTTCGACATCCTCGCCGAGATCGTCTGCGAGGACGACGACCACCTGCTGGACGTCATCAACAAACGCATACGGGCCCTGCCCGGCGTGCGCTCCACCGAGAGCTTCGTCTACCTGAAGCTGAAGAAGCAGACCTACATGTGGGGAACCCGATAACCGTGAGGACCCGATAACCGTGAGCACCAAGGACCTCAGCCGCACCGCGTACGACCACCTGTGGATGCACTTCACCCGCATGTCCTCGTACGAGAACGCGCCCGTCCCGACCATCGTCCGGGGCGAGGGCACCTACATCTACGACGACAAGGGCAAGCGGTACCTCGACGGTCTCGCGGGCCTGTTCGTGGTGCAGGCCGGTCACGGCCGCACGGAGCTGGCGGAGACCGCCTTCAAGCAGGCCCAGGAGCTGGCGTTCTTCCCGGTGTGGTCCTACGCCCACCCCAAGGCCGTGGAACTCGCCGAGCGGCTCGCGCACCACGCGCCCGGCGACCTCAACAAGGTCTTCTTCACCACCGGCGGCGGCGAGGCGGTCGAGACCGCCTGGAAGCTCGCCAAGCAGTACTTCAAGCTCCAGGGCAAGCCGACCAAGTACAAGGTCATCTCCCGCGCGGTCGCCTACCACGGCACCCCGCAGGGCGCCCTGTCGATCACCGGCCTGCCGGCCCTCAAGGCCCCCTTCGAGCCGCTCGTCCCGGGCGCGCACAAGGTGCCGAACACCAACATCTACCGCGCCCCGATCTACGGCGACGACCCCGAGGCGTTCGGCCGCTGGGCCGCCGACCAGATCGAGCAGCAGATCCTGTTCGAGGGCCCGGAGACCGTCGCCGCCGTCTTCCTGGAGCCGGTGCAGAACGCGGGCGGCTGCTTCCCGCCCCCGCCCGGCTACTTCCAGCGGGTGCGCGAGATCTGCGACCAGTACGACGTGCTGCTCGTCTCGGACGAGGTCATCTGCGCCTTCGGCCGCCTCGGCACCACGTTCGCCTGCGACAAGTTCGGCTACGTCCCGGACATGATCACCTGCGCCAAGGGCATGACCTCGGGCTACTCCCCGATCGGCGCGTGCATCGTCTCCGACCGGCTCGCCGAGCCGTTCTACAAGGGCGACAACACCTTCCTGCACGGCTACACCTTCGGCGGCCACCCGGTGTCGGCCGCGGTGGGCCTCGCCAACCTCGACCTGTTCGAGCGCGAGGGCCTCAACCAGCACGTCCTCGACAACGAGGGCGCCTTCCTCCAGACCCTCCAGAAGCTGCACGACCTGCCGATCGTCGGCGACGTCCGCGGCAACGGCTTCTTCTACGGCATCGAGCTGGTGAAGGACAAGGCCACCAAGGAGTCGTTCAACGACGAGGAGACCGAGCGCGTGCTCTACGGCTTCCTCTCCAAGGCGCTCTTCGACAACGGCCTGTACTGCCGTGCCGACGACCGCGGCGACCCGGTCATCCAGCTCGCCCCGCCGCTGATCTCCAACCAGGAGACCTTCGACGAGATCGAGCAGATCCTGCGCGCGACCCTCTCGGAGGCGTGGACCAAGCTGTGAGCAACGCGCACTGATCTTCCTTCTGGATGATCAACACCGGCCCCGGTGGCGTCCGTTCGAGTGAGAAACGGACGACCGGGGCCGTGTGCTGTCCGGACCGCCCCTCGTGCCTGCCTAGCGTGCTCGTGACCGATCGGCCCCGTCTTCGTTCCCCCGGACGGGGGATCGCACGGGAACCACAGATCTGAACCGAGGTGTACGCCCATGGAGGCCCCGCCGGACAACGACGTGCTCTGGGCACGCTCCCTGCACTTCACCCACCGGGACGGCTCACCCGCCCTCGGCGGTGTCTCGCTGGGCGTGCGCGAGGGCGAGATCCTCGCCGTCAGCGGCCCGCGCGGCAGCGGCAAGACGACCTTGCTGCACTGTCTGTCCGGCATGTCGTGCGCCCAGCGCGGCGAGGTGTGGTTCAACAGCGTCCCCGTGCACACCATGGGCCCGATGGCCCGCGAACGGCTGCGCCGCGACCGCTTCGGCTGGATCGACCCGGCCCCGGTCCTGGTCCCCGAGCTGAACGTCTGGGAGAACGCCGCCCTCCCCCTGATGCTGCGCGGCACCAGCCGCCGCCGCGCCAAGGCGGCCGCCATGGAGTGGCTGGAGCGCCTCGACATCGGCGACCGGGCCCGGCACCGCCCCGACGACCTCACCCAGGCCGAACGCCAGCGGGTCTGCATCACCCGAGCGCTGGCCCCCGCCCCTTCCGTCCTCTTCGCCGACGAGCCGACGGCCCCCCTCTACCGCGCCGACCGCAACCACGTCCTGCGCACCCTCACCACGGCCGCCCGCTCGCACGGCATCACCGTCGTCCTGGCCACCCACGACCCGGAGACCGCGGCGCTCGCCGACCGCACGGTCTCCCTCATGGACGGGCGCCGCGTCACCACCGTCCACCTCCCGCCGGTCACGGAGCCGGAAGGCCGGGGCGCCCCATGCTCGCTCTCCGTCTGAGCCGCAGCGCCCACCCCGCCGTCCAACTGCGCCGTCTGCTGGTCGCGGCGGCCTCGGCGGGCACCGGCTTCCTGCTGCTGTGCACCCTCGGCCACGCCCTGACCCACCCCGAGGCGTCGGCGACGTCCGTGCTCCGCCTCGCCTGGTGCGTGATCCCGCTGGCCGCGACGGTCTACTTCGCGCTGGCCGTGGCCCGCACCGACCCCGGCACCCGGCCCCGCCCGGGACTGGCGGCGATCGGCCTGGGCCCGGTCCGGCTGATGGCCGTCTCGGCGACCACGACGGCCCTGTCCACGCTGCTCGGCTCCATGCTGGCCCTGCTGCTCTTCCTGCATCTGCGCGGCGACCTCACCGGCATGCCCTTCGACGGCGCCGCCGCCGACTTCCTGGCCGCCGACGCCGACCTGCCGCTGCCGGCCACCCTCACCCTGCTCGCCCTGGTCCCGCTCGCCTCCTCGGTGTCCGTGGCCCTGATGCTCCGGCCCCGGGACACCCGCCTCGCCGCCCGCGCGGCGGCCCCGAAGCTGTTCGGCACGGCCGGCGCACTGCGGCCCGCCGGTGCCGGGGCGGGGCGGGCGACGCCCGGGCCGCGGACCGGCGACGACCGTGTACGGGCCGGAATGGACGCACCCTCCGCGTCCGAAGCGGCCCCGGCCACCGAGCCGGCCGCCGCCCCGGAGTCCCGGATCGAGCGCCCCGACCCCACGGCCCTGCCCTGGGGCGCGGCCCTCCTCGCCGCCGGGCTCGCCGTCGAGGGGTACGCCAGCCGCACCGCCACCGGCGCCGACGTCCCCCTCCCCACCGGCCTGCCCACCGGCCCCGCCGCGGTCCTCCTCGGCTGGACCCTCACCGCCGTCGGCCTCGCCCTCGCCGGACCCGGCCTCACCCACCTGTGCGGCCGCCTCCTCCAGGCGGTCCGCCCCGGCGCCCTGCGGCTGCTCGCCGGGCGCGGCCTGATGGAGGAGTCCGCCCGCATCGGCCGCCCCCTGGGCGTGGTCTGCGCGGTCGCCTCCGGCGCGTACACGATGGCCGTCCTCTACGACCCCTCCGACCCCGCCTTCGGCCCGCTCACCACGCTCGGCGCACTGGTCGTCGCCGGCAGCACCGTCGCCACGCTCGTCACCGCCGCCGTGGAGGCCCGCCAGGCCCGCGCCGAGACCACCGCCGCGCTGCTCCGCCTCGGCGCCCCCACCAAGACCCTGCGCAGCGCCGCCGCCCTGCGCACCGGCGCGCTGCTCGCGCTGTTCGTCCCGCTCACCCTGGTCGTGGCCGAACTCGCGGCGCTCCCGCTGGCCCGCTGAGAGAAATTCCGGCGCCCGCCGATGAGTTCCGCCGGCGCCCCCGGTCTACCCCTGCGAACAGCACGCACCCGACGCACACCGCTCGATGGGAGAGACCCGATGACCGCCCCCGCCTACCAGCAGATGATCTTCGTCAACCTGCCCGTGAACGACCTCGACGCCTCCAAGAAGTTCTTCACGGAGCTGGGCTACACGATCAATCCGCAGTTCAGCGACGAGAACGCGACGTCCGTGGTGATCAGCGACACCATCGTCGCGATGCTGCTCACCAAGCCGTTCTACGCGACCTTCACCAAGAAGGAGATCGCGGACGCCACGAAGACCAGCGAGACCCTCATCGCCCTGAGCGCCGAGAGCCGCGACAAGGTCGACGAACTGGTCGACCGCGCCCTCGCCCTGGGCGCCACCCCGAGCGGCCAGACCCAGGACATGGGCTTCATGTACGGCCGCGCCTTCGACGACCTCGACGGACACACCTGGGAGATCATCTGGATGGACCCGTCGGCGGTCGAGGGCTGATCGGGGGCCGAGGGGAAGGGCGTTGAAACGTCCCGGCGGTTAATAAGCGGGCAAAGCCGGGGAGTTCACAGGGGTCCATGGATTGACACTTCTTATGGAACGCTTATAGACCTGTGAGCCTGCTGGGGATGGTGACGCACTCGGCTTCACCGGGGGCGCCATCTCCCCCTCCACCCCCCGCAGTTGCGCTCCCCGTAAGGACAAACGTGTCCCTTTCCCGCCGTACCGCCCGGCGCTCCGTGCGCGCCCTCGGCGTCACCGCCGCGTCCGCCGCCCTCGCGCTCGGCGCAGCCGGCTACGCGTTCGCCGATGACATCGACCTCTTCTCCGCCTCCGCCTCCTGTGTCGGCGGAAAGGGCGTCATCACCGTCACGGACAAGGACCCGTCGGGTGCCCCGGCCACGGTCACCGTCTTCCTGGAGAACAACAACGCCGACGTCCGCCAGGTCGGTGCCCAGGAAGTCAAGGGCACGGCAAAGGGCGCGACCATATCCTTCGCCGAGGAGTGGGAGCCGAGCGCCGTCTACCGGATCCACATCAAGAGCGGCGAGGTCAACAAGGACATCGACCCCTTCCTGACCGCCCCCGCCAAGGCGTGCCAGGCCGACGACACCGCATCCCCGTCGGGCACCCCGTCCGGCACCCCCTCGGCGACTGCCTCCGCCTCCCCCTCGGAGTCGGCGGACACCGAGTCCCCGGCGCCGTCCGAGCCGTCGGCCGGTGGCGAGGACACGCCCGCCCCGGCGGGCAACGACGTCCAGCCGGCCGCTCAGCAGTCCAACCTGGCCGAGACGGGCGCCAGTTCCAACACCGGCCTGATCGTCGGCGTCGCGGCGCTCCTCGTCGTCCTCGGCGGCGGCGCGGTGTTCTTCGGCCTGCGCCGCCGGGGCTCCGGCGACCGCTGACCTCGGGCCTACGCCCCGTCGGCGAGTACGACGGTCTCCGCCCGGTCGAAGGTCACGCCGACCGTGTCCCCGACCTCCGGCGCCTCCCGCAGGGCGCACGCCGCCTCCAGGGCGGGCGCGCCCTCGGGCCGGAGCCGTACGGTGACATGGGTGCCCTTGAAGGTGCGGGCGAGGACCGTGCAGCGCAGGCCGTCCTCGGCGTCGGTCAGCAGGACCCCGGCGGGGCGCACCAGCAGGGTGCGGGGGCCCTGCGGGGAGCCTGCGGGCACCGCGACCTTGCCCCACGGGGTGACCGCGACCTCGTCGGTGACGGTCGCCGGCACCACGTTGTCGAAGCCGAGGAACCGGGCGACGAACGCGCTCGCCGGCCGCTGCCACACCTCGAGGGGCGTACCGGACTGGGCGATCCGGCCGTCCCTCATCACCACGACCCGGTCGGCGAGCGCGAACGCCTCGCCCTGGTCGTGCGTGACCGCGAGCACGGTCGTCCCCAACCGGCCGAACAGTTCCCGCAGTTCGACGACCAGCCGCTCCCGCAGCGAGCGGTCGAGCTGTCCGAGCGGCTCGTCGAGCATGAGCAGCCGGGGCCGGGGCGCCAGGGCGCGGGCGAGCGCGACGCGTTGCTGTTCGCCGCCGGAGAGCGAGGCCACGGCCCGCCGGGCGGCGCCGGGCAGCCCGACCAGCTCCAGCAACTCCCCCACCAGAGTCTGCCGTTGCCCCTTCGGGACGCCGTGCATACGCGGCCCGAAGGCCACGTTGGCGCCGACGTCCCGCTGCGGGAAGAGCTGATGGTCCTGGAACATCAGGCCCAACTCCCGCTTGTGCGCGGGTACTCCGGACTGGTCGCGGCCGTCGAGCAGCACCCGCCCGGAGTCGAGGGGCTGGAGTCCGGCGACCGCGCGCAGCAGCGTGGACTTGCCGCTGCCGCTGGGGCCGAGCACACATACGATCTCGTGCTCGGCGACGTCGAGGCCGACGCCGTCGAGCACGGCCCGTCCGCCGAAGCGCACGGTCGCGCCCTGGAGGCTCAGCAGCATCAGAACTCCCCCGTCCGGTCGGTCCGCAGCCGCTCCAGGACCAGCAGGGCCACCGCGCACACCAGCATCAGAATCGTCGAAAGGGCCATCGCCTGGCCGTAGTTCAGTTCCCCGGCGCGGCCGAGCAGCTTGGCCACGGCGACCGGCAGGGTCGGGTTGTCGGGGCGGGCGATGAACACGGTCGCGCCGAACTCCCCGAGCGACACCGCGAACGCGAACCCGGCGGCCACCAGCAGCGCCCGCCGCACCATCGGCAGGTCCACCTCCCGCCACACCCGCCACGGCGACGCCCCCAGCACCGAGGCCGCCTCCCGCAGCCGTCCGTCCACGGCCCGCAGCACGGGCAGCATGGTCCGTACGACGAAGGGGACACCGACCAGGGCCTGCGCGAGGGGCACGAGGATCCAGGTGGCGCGCAGGTTCAGCGGGGGCTCGTCCAGGGCGATCAGGAAGCCGAAGCCGACGGTCACGGCGGAGACGCCGAGCGGCAGCATCAGCAGCGCGTCGAAGCCCCGCACCAGCCGTCCGGCGTCGCGCCGGGTGAGCGCGGCGGCGGCCAGTCCGCCGATCACCACCGCGATGGCGGTCGCGGCGAGGGCGTACTCCAGGGAGTTGCCGATCGCCTCGATCGGCGGCACCAGGAAGACATTGCCCTCGTCGCTCGTCAGGGCCCGGTAGTAGGCGAAGTCCGGCGCGTCGAAGGACCGTTGGACCAGGACGGCGAGCGGCAGCACGAGCAGCAGGCCGATGCTCGCGAGCACCGCGGCGAGCAGCGCCCACTGTCCGGTCCCGCGGGGCCGCCGGGCCGTGCCCGAGGCGTCCACCAGGCGCAGCGCGGTCTCCCGCCGCCGTACGGTCCAGGCGTGCACGGCGAGGATCGCGCCGACGGCGGCGAACTGGACGACGGTGAGCACGGCCGCCGTGGACAGGTCGAAGATCTCGGAGGTCTGCCGGTAGATCTCCACCTCCAGGGTGGAGAAGGTCGGCCCGCCCAGGATCTGCACCACACCGAAGGAGGTGAAGGTGAACAGGAAGACCATGAGCGCGGCGGCGGCGACGGCGGGCCCGAGCGCGGGCAGGGTGACCGTGCGCCAGGCGCGCAGCCGGGAGGCGCCGAGCAGCCGCGCGGCCTCCTCCTGCCGGGGGTCGAGCTGGGCCCACAGTCCGCCCACGGTCCGTACGACGACGGCGTAGTTGAAGAAGACGTGCGCCAGCAGGATCGCCCACACGGTGGTGTCGAGGCGTACGCCCCACAGTTCGTCGAGGAGTCCGCCGCGGCCGACGAGCGCGAGGAACGCCGTACCGACGACGACCGTCGGCAGCACGAACGGCACGGTGACGACGGCCCGCAGCACCTGTTTGCCGGGGAAGTCGAGGCGGGCGAAGACGTAGGCGCCGGGCAGCGCGATCAGCAGGGTGAGGGCGGTGGAGGCGAGCGCCTGCCAGGTGGTGAACCACAGGACGTGGCGGATGTCGGACTGCGCCAGGACCTCGCCAAGCCGGCCGAGCCGCCACATCCCGTCAACCCTGAGGCCGCGCGCGAGGATCGCGGCGACCGGGTAGGCGAAGAACAGCCCGAAGAACGCGACGGGCAGGGCCATCAGCCCCAGCCGCGCCGCGTTCCCGCGCCGCCGGGCGGCTACTTCAGTACGAGCGAGGTCCACGACTTGACCCACTGGTCACGGTCGGCGGCGATCTTCGCCGGGTCCATCGTCGCGGGGTTCTCGGCGGCGGGACCGTACCGGGTGAACTCGGCGGGCACGGCCGCGCCCTTGAGGACCGGGTAGACGAACATGTTGAGCGGCATGTCCTCCTGGAACCTCTTGCCGATCAGGAAGTCGATCAGCGCCTTGCCGCCCTCGGCGTTACGGGCGTTGCTCAGCAGGCCCGCGAACTCCACCTGCCGGAAGCAGGTGCCGGTCGCCACCCCGGTCGGCGCGGTGGCCGGCTTCGGGTCGCCGTAGATCACCTCGGCGGGCGGCGAGGAGGCGTACGACACGACGAGCGGCCGGTCCGCCTTGGCCTTCTTGCCGCCGGCCGAGCCGGAGAACTCCTCGTTGTACGCCTGGTCCCAGCCGTCGACGACCTTCACACCGTTGGCCTTGAGCTTCTTCCAGTAACCCTCCCAGCCGTCGTCCCCATACTGGGCGGCGGTGCCCAGCAGGAAGCCGAGGCCGGGTGAGGAGGTGGAGGCGTTCTCGGTGACGAGGAGGTTCTTGTAGGCGGGCTTGATCAGGTCGTCGTAGGAGGTGGGCGGGGCCAGCTTGTGGTCGGCGAAGTACTGCTTGTCGTAGTTGACGCAGATGTCGCCGTAGTCGACCGGCGTGACCCGGTGCTTGCCGGCGTCGAGCTGGAAGCGGGTGTCGACCTGGTCCAGGCTCTTGGCCTCGTACGGCTGGAAGAGGCCGTTGTCGAGGGCGCGGGAGAGCAGGGTGTTGTCGACGCCGAAGAAGACGTCGCC
>NZ_JAANNX010000114.1:0-8885 GCF_013363615.1 Streptomyces sp. CAI-85
TGTCCCAGTCGGCGATGCGGCTGTCGACGATCTCCAGCGCGGGCAGCGCGAACGCGGTGGCGCGCAGCAGGTCGGCGACGGTCGGGTCGTGCTGCGGCAGGTCCGTGCCGAGCACCAGGGCGACCTCGGCCTCGACCTTCGGCTGGAGGAGCCGGCCGGGGGCGATCGGCTGTCCCTCGGGCACCGCCATGTCGGCGAACAGCGCGCCGAAGTCCGGCTGGTCGACGCCGAGTTGCCGCTGCACGGCGGGCGAGGTCAGACCGATCTTGCGGCCCACGAGCCGCCGCCCGGCGGTGATCCCGCGCTCCACGTGCAGACGCTGCACGGCGTACGCGGCTTCGATGTCGGCCTCGGGCAGGAGCGAGCGCACCGGGGCGCACGGGACGCCGGTGCGGGCGGCCTCCTCCAGGACGGCCGCCGCCTTGGTCACGGCGTCGGCGGGTTCGTGGGCGCTCACGGTCGCCCCCGGCGGGGACTGGTGCGGTGGTGGGGAGCGGGCATGCGGGATTACCTCCGTGCGGAGAAGGGGTGGGGCTGTCGGAGAGGCGGCGGTGGCCGTCCGTCGATCCACGACAGGTATAGGCGTACGGTCCGAGCTGCGGCAAAATGCGTTCCATGACACGGAACAGCGTGCAGGGGAACATGCTCGACAAGGCGGCTTCCGTCCTCGACTGCTTCCGGCCGGACGGCGGTGCGTTCCGTCTGACGGAAATCGCCGCTCGTACGGGACTGGCCAAGACGACGGCGTTCCGCCTCTGCTCCGATCTGGTGCGTCTCGGTCTGCTGGAGCGCGACGGCGAGACGTACCGGCTCGGCGGCAAGCTCTTCGAGCTGGGCTCGCTGGTGCCGCGCCGGCTCGACCTGCGGGAGGCGGCACTGCCGTTCCTCCAGGACCTCTTCGAGGCCACCCACGAGACCGTGCACCTCGGCGTTCGGGAGGGCCACGACGTGGTCTACATCGAGCGGATCCACGGCCACCAGACCCTGGCGCTGCCCTCCCGGATCGGGGGACGGCTTCCGCTGACCTGCACGGGTGTCGGCAAGGCGCTGCTGGCCTTCTCCGGCTCCGAGCTGGCGGACGAGGTGCTGGCCGGGCCGCTGCCACGTCTCACCCCGCACTCGGTCACCGACCCGGAGCGGCTGCGCACCACCGTGGAGCAGATCCAGGTCTCCGGTCTGGCGTACGAGGAGCAGGAGGCCGCCCTCGGCGTCAACTGCATCGCCTCGCCCGTCTTCGACGGGTCGACGGCGGTGGCCGCCCTCTCCGTCGCCGTACCGCGCGGCAGATTCCGTCCCGCCCAACTGGCGCCCGCCGTGCGGACGGCCGCGCTGGGTCTGTCGCGGGTGCTGCGCGCGGGCGGTGCGACGCGGGGCGGTGCCTCGTCCTGAGCCGGCACCGCCGGCCGGCGGTGCACGTCATTCCTCGCGCGCTCCGACGAGGACCCGCTCACGCCATCGGAGGTCCGTCCCGGTTCCCCACGTGGGCCGGACGCGCCGTCCGGCGACACTGCCCGCCCATCCGAGCAGGAATCCCATGGGAATGGCCAGCACAGCGGTCGACTGCAGCCCGATCAGGTGGAAGTCGTGTCCCGGCATGAGCGAGGTGGGCGCGCCCGAGAAGGAGAGGGAGCAGACGTACAGGGCGGTGGTGCAGAGGACTCCGCCGTACACGGTCCACAGCAGGCCGGTCCGGTTGTACCGGCTCCAGAAGAGTCCGTACAGACAGGCGGGCAGGACCGTGGAGGCGGCGAGCGTGAGGGCCAGATAGGTCAGCGACTGAAGGTTCAGGCGCTGGGCCATGGCCGCCAGGAGGACGCCGAGCCCGCCCACGGCGCCCACGGCCCATCGGGCCGATCGGACTTCCCCGCGCTCGGACATATGGCCCTTGCGTGCCACGTGCGCGTGCAGGTCGTGTGCCAGGGCGGCCGCGGCGCTCAGTGCGATGCCGGCGACCACCGCCAGTACGGTGACGAAGACGGAGCACGCGACGGCGGTGTACAGGACGTTGCCCGCGAGTCCCGGGGTTCCGCCTCCCAGCTCCCCGGCCAGGAGGAGAAGGGCCAACTGGCCGCTGCTGTCGACGGAACGGATCTTCTGGCCTCCCACGACACCGGCGGCACCGAGTCCCGCGATGACGACGCAGAGGAAGAAGACGGCCATGACGGCGACGGCGTAGCGGGTCGCCCGGCGGGCGGTGGCGCCGTCGGTGGCCGAGTTGATTCTCATCAGGATGTGCGGCATGCACGCGCCGCCCAGGACGACGGACAGTTGCAGGCTCAGGAAGTCGAGACGCCCGGCGGCACCGTCGCCCAGCGCGTGGCCGGGTTCGAAGTAGCGGTCGTGCAGCCCGCTCCCCCGCTCGGCCGCGGTCAGCAGGGCGCCCGGGTCGAAGTCGTGGTGCCACAGGACGAGAAGGGCGAGGAGCGCCATGGTGGTGAACACCACGCCCGCCTTGACGATCTGGACGAGGCTCGTGCCTCTCATGCCGCCGAGCACGGTGTAGCCGATCATCAGCACTCCGACGAAGACCGTGCACACCTGCTCGGCCCCCAGGCTGGTCAGTCCGAGGAGCAGCGCCGTGGCGCTGCCGGCTCCGGCCAGTTGGAGGACGAGGAAGGGCAGGCAGACGGCCAAGGTGGCCGTGGCGGCGGCGATACGGGACGACGATCCCGGCGCACGCAGCGCGAGGATGTCGCCCAGGGTGTAGCGGCCGGCGTTGCGCAGCGGACCGGCGAGGAGCAGGAACACCCCGACGGCCAGGCAACTGCTGACCGCCAGGGAGATGCCGTCGTATCCGGCCACGGCCACCAGGCCGGACACGCCCAGGAGGGTGGCGGCCGATATGTAGTCGCCGGTGAGTGCCAGCGCGTTCTGCATCGGCGTCAGTGACCGGTTGCCGGTGTAGAAGTCGGCGGTGGTGTCACCTTCCGGGCCGGCCAGGACGCACAGCAGCAGGGACAGGACGACGAAGGCCATGAAGGCGGTCAGCACCATCGCCCGGTCGTCGGAACTGCCCGAGACCGGCGTGAGCCCTGCGGCGAGTGACAGCTCGGTCATCGCCGTCTCCCCTGCGACGGGTACGGCCATGGGGTCGCGGCCTCGGCCGGGCCGGGCCGGGGCGGTGACGAGTGCACGCGCCGGGTGTGGCGTCTCATCAGGTCGACGAGTGGATCGGCGTGGCGCGTGAGCGTGCGGTCGTACTGCCGTGAGGTCAGCAGCAGTACGCCCAGTTGCAGAGCGCCGAGCGCGACGCCCAGCGGCATCCCGCCCGCCGGGCGGACGGTGAACAGTTCGCCGGCCGTTCCGGAGAGCATCGCGGTGAGTAGGAAGGCGGCGCCGTTGACCGCCAGGAAGCGCCGGCGCGCCCCGGACATCGTGCGGGGCAGTTGTGGCGGTGCGCCCGCGACGGCGTCATGGGGCCGGTCGTCCGACGGCGGCCCGCTGCCGGGGCTGAAGGGCGGGATGGACATGAGGTGGGGTCCTCTCATGTGGGACCGGGCGAGTCATGTGGGACCGGGCGAGAGGGCTGGCGGCGGTGTCGCGCCGCGCTGCCGTGGATCGAGCGCCTTCGGTCACCCCGCCGGGCGGCGGGGTGGACCGTCCGGGGTCAGTCGTCGGGGATGCCGGCGCCGCTGAGGGCGGGGACGGTCCGCTCCGGCCGGACGAGGGAACGGGCGCCGAGGCGGAACTGGTCGAGCTTGTCGACGATCGTCTGGCCGACGGGCTTGTGGCCCCAGATGCTGATGCCCTGGTGGGTGGAGGGCTCCCAGGTCGTCTCGTCGATGACGATGGGGTTCCAGCCGACCTCCCACTCGAAGCCCGAGGGGGTGCGGGCGTAGTAGGAGAGTTCCTTGTCGTTGGTGTGCTGGCCCACCGACAGGGCCATGTCGAAGCCGAGTTCGTGCACGCGCTCGTAGCTGCGGGCCAGGTCGTCCAGGCTGTCGGTCTGGATGTTGAGGTGCTGGACGCGGGTGCGGATCGGGTCGACCGGCAGGCCGCGGACGGCGGCGATCGCGATGGAGTGGTGGCGTTCGTTGACGCGCAGGAAGCGGATCTTGAGCTTGACGCCGCTGATCGTCTCGTCGATGTAGTCGGTCAGGCGGGCGTCGAAGACCGTGTCGTAGTAGCCGCGCATCAGGGTGGGCTTGGCCGAGGTGATCGCGACATGGCCCATGCCCGAGTCGCCGGTGACCCAGCCGGAGGCGAGCATCCGCAGGGGCTCGGGCGAGATGACCGGGGTGGTGTAGATCTCCTGCACGATGCCCTTGGGGCCGGGGAAGTACAGCAGGCGTTCCACGCCGCGCAGGGCGGCCTCCTCGTCGGAGCCCCGCACGACGGGGACGCCGTGGGCCCGGATGCGGGCCTCGATCTGCTCGAAGGAGGTGTGGTCGTCGATGTGCCAGCCGATCGCCACCACGTCCTCGGCGGGGCCGCGCCGGATCAGGAAGCGGCAGGCGTGGTCGTCGAGGCGGAAGCGCATCTCGTCACGGGAGATGTCGTCGTGGTGCATGCCGATGGCGTCGGTGCCGAAGCGGCGCCAGTCGGCGAAGCGGTTGGTCTCGATGACGATGTGGCCGAGGTGGACGGCGCCGAAGACCGAGGAGGTGGTGTTCATCGGCGGCCCGCCAGGAAGTCGGCGCAGAGCCGGTTGAAGAGTTCGGCGCGCTCCCACTGCACCCAATGCCCCGTGTTGGCGACCTCGTACAGGTCGCAGTTGGGCATGCGCTCGGCCAGCATCCGGCCGCCCGACGGCCGGTTGACCTTGTCCGCGGCGCCCCACAGCACGAGGGTGGGCACGGCGAGCCGGTTCAGGCGCTTGTCGCGGGTGAAGTCCATCTTCCACAGCGCGCCTAGGGACTTGGGGCGTCGCAGCGGCGGGTTCGCGACGACCTCGGGGTCGATGCTGTCCTGGTAGCGCGCGTCGATGATCGAGTCGGGCACCTGGGCCGCGTTGAAGACCAGGTAGTCGCGGACGAACTTCTCCAGCTTCCGCCTCGAGGGCCCGTCCCCCGTGTAGTAGTTGAGGAGGCGGTTGAGGCCCGGCGTGGGCAGCGCGCGGGTGGTGCCGATGCCGCCGGGGCCCATGAGCACCATGCGGTCGACCCGCTCGGGGGTGTCCAGCGCGAGGCGCAGGGCGCAGGCACCGCCGTAGGAGTTGCCGACGAAGTGGGCCTTGTCCAGGCCGAGTTGATCGAGCACGCCGCGGATGCCGGTGGCGAGCGCGCCGAAGGGGTCGGTGGGGTCGATGCCCTTGCTGCTGCGGCCGTAGCCGGGCAGGTCGGGCACGATGACCCGGAACTCCTCGGCCAACTCGGCAATGTTGCGGCTGTAGTTGGAGATGCCGGAAGCGCCGGGGCCGCCGCCGTGCAGCAGCAGGACGGGCGCTCCCTGCCCCGTCTCGGCGACGAAGATCTTCTTTCCGTCGACGTCGAGCACGTGCTCGTGCATCGCGGGGACTTCGGTGCGTGTGGTCATGGTGGTCCTCACTGGGCGACGGTCGTGGCCGGCCGCGGCACGGCGGCGAATCCGGCCGGGGGCGGCGGGAGTTGGGCACCGGCGGGGGCGGCGGCGTAGACGTAGGCGTCGGGGCGCAGGGCGAGGGTGGCCACGCGGTGCTCGGTCAGCCAGGGCAGCAGGACGCCGTCGCTGTCGACGACCGCGCCCTCGGCCGGGCGCGAGCCCGCGGGCAGAACGGCCAGCGACACGACACCGTGGCGCTCCCAGGCGGGCTGCACGGTGGGCGGCCCGCCATGCAGCCCGCGATGCAGCAGCAGCCAGCGGCCGCCGAGTGCGTCGTCCAGCCGTACGCGTTCGCCGTCGGGCCCGGTGACCCAGGGCTGCGGGATCTGGTGGCCGGTCGCCTTGGTGCGGGGGCCGGCTTGCAGGCCGGCGTCGTAGCGGGCGACGGGGATCCAGTGCGCGTCCTGCAACCGGTCGCCCAGGCCCGGTATGCGGTCCAGGGCGCGCAGGGCGCCGTTGCGGAGGCGGGCGACCGGCAGGCGGCGTTCGGTGATGATCCGGCCGACGAACACCGCCCGCTTGGTGACCTCCTTGACGTGCGGCTTGCGCTCGGCCTCGTAGCTGTCGAGGACCGTCTCGGGCAGTTCGCCGCGCAGCACGGCGTCGAGTTTCCAGCAGAGATTGGCCACGTCGCGCACCCCGGCGGCCATGCCCTGGCCGATCCACGGCGGCATGGCGTGGGCGGCGTCCCCGGCGAGGAAGACCCTGCCCATACGGAAGCGGGTGGCGAAGCGCACGTGGTGGCTGTAGACGGTGGCGCGCAGGACCTCGATGCTGTCGCGGGAGATGCTGTACCGGGCCACCAGCCGGTACACGGCCTCCTCGGTCGTCAACTGCTTCTCGTCGTCGCCGGGAAGGATCGGGAACTCCCACCGGTGGTGGCCGAGCGGGGTCGGGCAGTCCACGGCCGGACGGGCCGGGTCGCAGTGGAAGCGCAGCTTGTCGTGGTCCGGCCAGGGCTTGAGCATCCTGGTGTCGATCACCACCCAGCGGTCCTCGTACGTCGTGCCCTCGTAGCCGATGTTCAACTGGGCGCGGGTGAGGCTGGATCCGCCGTCGGCCGCGATCACGTAGGAGGCGCGCAGCCGGTGGACGGAGTCGTCCGCGGTGCCGACGACCGTCAGTTCCACCCCGTCGGTGTCCTGGCGCAGGCGCAGGCACTCGTGGCGCAGCAGGATCCGCACGTTCGGGTAGCGGTCGGCACCGTCACGCAGGACCTGCTCCAGCGCCGGCTGGTAGATGAACATCTGCGGTGGGTGACCGTGCCCGCGCCGGGTGGGGCGCGCGCTGAGGAACGTACGGCCGTCGGCGTCGACGAAGTCCACGTCCCGCTCGGTGAGCATGTCCTGCTTGAGCCGCTCGGCCAGGCCGATCCGCTGCCAGATGCGGACGACCTCCTCGTCGGTGGAGATCGCCCGGGCACGGGTGAAGATCTCGGCGTCCCGCTCCAGGACGACGACGCGCAGCCCCATCGCCCCCAGCAGGTTCGCCGCGGTCACCCCCGTCGGCCCGTAACCGATCACCGCCACGTCGTAGACGTCGTCCTCTGCCCCGGCCCTGGTCCCGCTCATCAGGCCACCTCACTGTCGATCATGTTTCACGGCTCTTGCTGTAGCGTTCACTCCAATTGGAACGAGTGCTACGGTAGGGATGTCGCCGGGGACGGTCAAGTGGCCGGCGCACAGCGCACCGACAGGAGGGGCACCTGCCATGACGAAGCCGCGGACGACCCGCAAGAAGCGCGCGAACGGAGTGGAGTCGCGGCAGCGCATCCTCGACGCCACCGTGGAGATCGCCGGCGAGCGGGGGTACGAAGGCACGTCGATCGCCGCCGTCAGCGCCGCGTGCGGACTGCCCGCCAGCTCGATCTACTGGCATTTCAAGGACAAGGACGACCTGATCGCCGCGGTGATCGAGCGCAGCTTCGACACCTGGTTGGCCGCGGTCGATCTCCCGGGCGAGGAGACGGGCACTCCGCTGGAGCGGGTCACCGCCCTGGCGGGGAACGTCGCGAAGTCACTGGTCGACGCGCCCGACTTCCTCCGGCTGGGGCTGATGCTCGCACTGGAGCGGCGCCCCGCCGAACCGCGCGGCCGCACGGTGTTCCTCCAGGTCCGCGACATCGCGCGCGCGAAGATCGCCGAGATGGCCGAAGCGCTCGTCCCGGGCCTCGACGAGGAGTCCGTCCAGAACCTGACGACCTACGCCGTCGCGGGCGCCGACGGGCTGTTCGTCCAGCGGGAGATCAACGGTGACGCCGTCGACCTGGTGGCGATGTTCGAACTGCACGCCGAGTCGGTCTACGAGGCGGCGACGCGTATGGCGGCGAGGAGCAAGGGGTGAGGCCGGCGGGTGCTCGGCGCCGCGTGGCCGTCCGGCTGGTGCGCGAGGCCGGCAGGACGACGACGCCCGGTACTGCGACCCACGCGCCGAACCCGAGATCTGCTTGCGCCTCGCCCGGCCACTGCGCGGCCTCGGCGTGACCAGCGCTGACGTCCTTGCCGCCACCGATTCGGTCGCGCCCGCAAGGGAGATCGTCGACGGCTCGGTTTCGGTGCTCTTCGTCCGGCGGCAGTCCGCTCCCCACTCCGCCTGAGACATACCCCTCCGGCCGGCGGCCGGGACGACCGTATGAAAGGCCGCTTCATGTCCCCTTCGGCACAGCGCATCGACGTGCATCAGCATGTGGTGCCCGCCTTCTACCGCGCCGAGCTCGCCAAGGCCGGCATCGCCGACGCCGGCGGCCGGGCCCTGCCCGACTGGAGCCCCGAGTCCGCCCTGCGGCTGATGGACCTGCTGGGCATCGCCACGTCGATCGTCTCCGTGTCCACGCCCGGCACCGGCTTCCTCGCCGACCCCGCCGAGGCCGCCGACCTGGCGCGACGCCTCAACGACCACTCCGCGGCGCTGGCCGCTGACCATGCCGGCCGCTTCGGCTTCTTCGCCACGCTGCCCATGCCCGACGCCGATGCCTCGGTCACCGAGGCCGTGCGCGCGCTGGACGACCTGCGCGCCGACGGCGTCACCCTGCTCGCCAACAACCGGGGTACCTACCTCGGCGGGGACGACCAGGACGCGCTGTGGCAGACGTTGGACGACCGCGCCGCGGTGGTCTTCGTGCACCCGGCCGAGCTGCCCGCTCCCCCGGTCGACGGCATACCCGCCTTCGCCGCCGACTTCCTGCTGGACACCACCCGCGCCGCCTACCTTCTGGTCCGCAACGGCATCCCGCGCCGCTACCCGAACGTCCGGTTCATCCTCAGCCACGCCGGCGGCTTCGTTCCCTACTCCTCGCACCGCATGGCTCTCACCATCGCCAACGACACCGGGCGCAGCCCGCTCGACGTACTGGACGACTTCCGCTC